>RFRI01000258.1 GCA_009924535.1 Verrucomicrobiota bacterium | reverse complement strand
GTCGGCGACGAGTATCTTCGGGTCGCAGGCCAGGGCCATGGCGATCATCGCGCGCTGCTGCATGCCGCCCGAAAGCTCGTGCGGGTATTGGTTGGCGACTCGTTCCGGGTCGTTGATGCGGACCTCGGCGAGCGAGCGGATGACCTCGGCCTTGATGTCCTTGACCTCAGGGCGGTGGAGGGAGACCGCCTCGCCGATCTGGAAGCCGATGGTGTAGACCGGATTCAGGGAGGTGCCGGGCTCCTGGAAGATATAGGCGATGGAGCCGCCGCGTACCTTGGCCAGTTTTTCCTCAGGGAGGCCGAGCAGCTCGACGCCGGCCAGTTTTACGGAGCCGGACAGGGTGCAGGATGGCTCCGGCGGCAGGAGGCGGGTGAGCGCCAGGGCGGAGACGGACTTGCCCGAGCCGGATTCGCCGACGACGGCGAGGACTTCGCCGGCGGCGAGCTCGTAGCTCACGCCTTGGGCGGCGACGGTCGCACGGTCACCGGTGCGGAAGGTGACGCAGAGGTCCTGTACTTTCAGGAGAGGCTCGGCGGACATGGTCGGCAACATAGGTCGGGCGGCGGCGAAGGGAAAGGAAGAACGGCGGTCATTCGGTGCGCCAGCGGTCTTCGACGACGGTCTTCGGAGCGCCGCGCACCTTGCCGTCGCGGAAATCCTTGAGGTCGACCTCGCGTTGCTTGGGGTCGAGCCAGAAGAGACCGTACTGGCCGGGGTCTTCGGCCGAACGCACGTCGAAGCCTTCCGGGAACTTGACCCAGCCCCAATGGGCGATGCGGTAGCCGGGCACCTTGAATCCCGGGATGAAGTCGGCGAGGTCGTGGATGCGTCGCTGCATCGCGAATGACAGCCTGACCATCTCGTCCTCCTCGGTGGCCTCGCGGAAACGGTCGATGAGCTTGGACAGCTCGGGGTCGTCGATGCCGGTGATGTTGTTCGTCTGACGCTTCGGCACCTTGCGTCCGTCCGCCAGTTTCTCGACGGCGTTGTCGGTATGGTGCGATTCCCAGAGGGCGGGCAGACGGCTCGAGACCGACCAGGCCCAGAAGACGACGTCATGGTTCTTCTCCATGACCTTGCGGTACATGGTCGTGTGCTCGAGCGTCTCCGGGCGGTATTCGACGCCGCAGCGGCGGGCGGATTCGACGAGCGTGGCGAGGTACTTGCGGCGGTCGGACGTGTCGAAGGTCAGGCGGAACGATAGCCGTTCGCCCGCTACGTTCATGAGGATGCCGTCGGCGCCGACTTGGGTGAAGCCGGCCTTGGCGAAGGCGGCGCGGGCGAGCTCGGGCGAATAGCGGCGTGGGCGGATCGAGGGATCGGTGAACTTGCCGAGGCCCTCGCTGAACTGGTTGAGGCGTTCGTAGTCGCCGCGGTAGAAGCCGTCGATCACCCGTTGGAAGTCGGTGGCGTGCTGCAGGCCGACGCGGACGTCGAGGTCGGAGAGCAGGGGCTTCTGCGTGTTGAGGTACAGCCCGTAAGGAGGGCGGGGGATGTCGTTGAAGAACTGCGCCTTGGTGAGGTAGCCGTTCTGGTAGGCTTTCTTCTCGTTGGTGCCGTACCAGTAGCGCGGCATCATGATCGGCATGAAGTCGATCTCGCCCGAGAGCAGCGAGGCGTAGGCGCTGTCGATCTCGCGGATCACGCCGTATTCGACGACGTCGGGATTATACCGGTGGCGATAGAACTTCCGTCGGTCGCCCCACCATTCCTTCACGCGGGTGAGGGTGACGGACTTCTCGCGCTGGAAGCCGGTCGGTCCGACGAAGTAAGGACCGGTGGTGGGGTGGAAGCGGTCGTTGTACAGCTTCTCGTAGTTCGGGCCGAACTCCTTGAAGAAGTTACGCGGCAGCGGGCGTAGTTCGCCGAGCTGCTCGAGCTGATAGGGGCGCTTCCGCGGCGCCTTGATGGAGAGGGTGTGCGCGTCGTACTTCGTGATGCCGCCCCATTCGCGGGCATAGAAGTCGGCGTACCAGTCGGCCTTGGCCCAAGGCGAGCGGTGGAAGTAGAACGCGTAGAAGAAGTCGTCCGCGGTGATCGGCTGGCCGTCGGTGAACTTCGCGTTCGGGTCGAGGCGGAAATAGGCCGTCATGCCGTCGGGCGACATCGCCCAGCTCGTCGCCAACGCCGGGATCGGCTCGTCGGTTTCGGGGTGGGAGGAGAGCAGGCCGAAGTCGTTGTTATCGTAAAGCTCGCCGCGGAAGCTGTTGTTCGCGTTGGGGCCGACGCGGCGGAGCGTGGGTGGCGTGCCGGCCGTGAATTGACGGAGCGTGCCGCCGCGGACGGCGCGCGGGTCGGCGAATTCCTTCTGCTCCGAGCCATCGTGCCAGACGAGGTCCTTGGGCAGGTCGTCCGGTGTCGCGACATGGAAGAACTCCTTGTGTTCGGCGTAGTAGGCCGCGGCCTTCGGGTCCTCGTAGGTCTGGGCCGACGCGAACGAAAGGGTGAAGAGGAAGGCGAGCAAGGGTCTCATTTCTGGGCGCGACGGAGGTCGAAGGCGTCCTGCAACGCTTCGCCGATGGAGTTGATCATGACCATGGTGCCGACGAGGCAGAAGAGGGTCGGGCCGAGGATCCACCAGGCGTTCCAGTTTTCCTTGGCCTGGTGGAGCAGGTCGCCCCACGAAGGTTCGGTCGGCGGGAGGCCGAATCCGAGGTAGTCGAGCGCGGAGAGCGAGAAGACCAGGCCATGCAGGCTGAAGGGCAGCGTGGTCAGGATCACGGTGGCGCAGTTCGGGAGGATGTGCCGCCAGATGATGCGGGCATGGCCGGCGCCGAGCGCGCGCGAGGCGGTGACGTAGTCACGGGCGGAGACCTGGTAAGCCGAGGCGCGCAGCTGTTGGGCGAGTCCGATCCAGGAGAACGCGACGAGGATCAGGATGAGGATCGCGAGCGAAGGTTCGAGCAGGCTCGCGAGGAAGATGATGGCGTAGAGGAA
>RFRI01000257.1 GCA_009924535.1 Verrucomicrobiota bacterium | reverse complement strand
GTTAGGGCGGACGATTTCCGGATTCATGTCACTCAGTGAACGGGCCGACGCCTATATTGCTATCAGGTTCGTCGCAGAAGGTCGGATAATTGTTCTCCGGGACAAATTCCTCGGGAGACTTGGGCAAGCTGATGGCCTCCTTGGCTTCGGTGTCTTGGGAGAGGACGGCGAGGCCGAGGGCGCCAAGGAAGACGCCGCGAAGGGCGTCGCGACGGCTGATGCCGGCGGGGTGGCTGCGGTCAGGATTATCGGGCATCGGTGAAGGGGCCGGCGTCGCGGCGGGAGAGGATTTCACGGACCTTGCGGCCGTCGATGGTCGCGACGTCTGTCTTGGTTTCGCAGGCGAGGGCGGCGGCCACCCCGGCGGCTTCGCCGAGGGCCATGGCGGTCACGGTCACGCGGGAGGAAGCCGAAGCGATGTGGGTGGCGCTGTGGCAACGGCCGGCGACCAGCAGGTTGCCTGCCTTCTGGGGGATGAGGGTGCGGTACGAGATGTCGTAGGGCTTAGGCTGGAAGCCCGAGCCGGCGAACGGCTTGTCCGTGGTGGTCTTGCGCGGGTGTAGGTCCAGGAACCAGCAACCCGTGGCGATGGCGTCATCATGGCGGCGGTTGGTCTGCAGGTCTTCGACCGTCAGGCGTTCGACTCCGATGATGCGGCGGGTATCGCGGATGCCGATGTAGGGTCCGGTGGAGATCAGGTAGCTATCCTTGAAGGCCGGGACCTTTTCCTTCCACTCGCGGAAGATCGTCCAGGCGTCCTGGCGGCCCTGCATCTCGCAGCGCGTGAGGTCGGCCGCGTCGGTGGCATCGCCGGCGATGCGGGTGGCGTGGATGTAGGCTTCGTCCTTGGCGAAGGCGAAGATCAGGCCGGGGCCGTAGAATTCAGGCAGCTTGCCGGCCTTATGGGCGTCGATGAGCGCCTGCTTGGCGGCCGGGTACATTTCCTTGTTCGGGGTCACGTTGCCGATGCGGAAGTGCATCGTCAGCGGCATCATCTCGGGGTTCTTTTCCGAGGGTGCGCCTGCCCAGTGGGCGACATCGGCGTCGCCGGTGGAGTCGATGACCTGGCGGGCTTCGATACGGACGAGTCCGTCCTTGTTCGCCACGATGACGGCGGTGATGAGGCCGCCCTTGGTCTCGACGTCGCAGACGAGCGAGTGGTAGAGCACGCTCAGGTGCTCGGAGTGGCGGCGAATGAGGCCGTCCATGAGGAGCTTGAACTCGTCGGTGTTGGGGATGTAGACCGAGCCCCAGTATTTGGTGATCAGGTGCGCCGGCAGGTCGTCGATCCGGTTGGCGTCGGGCTTGGCGAGGCCGAGTTTGCGGAGGAACTCGAGGGCGATCCCGCGGACGACGAAGCGTCCGGTCGGCTTGTCGATCAGGCCGTCGAAGTAGGGCAGTCCGACCGCGGTGATGATGCCGCCGGCGAAACCGGCACGCTCGATGAGCAGCGTCTTCGCTCCGGAGCGGGCGGCGGCGAGGGCGGCCGCGGAGCCGGCACAGCCGCCTCCGCAGACGAGGACATCGGTCTTGATGGTCTTCATTGGAATTAAAGTCCTTCGGGGCGTTTCGCAGTGGCTTCGTAGAGGATGACGCCATCGCGATTCAGGATTTCCCGTTGGAGGGCGGGCACGTCGATCTTGCGTAGCTCGATCTTGGCGGAGGCAGCCTGGGCCGCGGCGATGCCGGAGGCTTCGCCCAGCGCCATGAAGACCGGCTCCATCCGGATAGTCTGATAGCCGACGTGGGAAGCCGAGCAGGCCACGGGAACCAGCAGTCCGTCCACGGACTTCGGAAGCAGGCTGCGATACGGGATCTGGAAGGGTTCGTGTTCGACGTAGAAATAGCCGGGGCGCAGGAGCGGGTAGGCAGGGTCAAAGCGAGTCACGGCGTGGCTATCGAACGGGTATTCCGCGATGGCGATGCCGTCGGGCTTGTGGGCGGGCAGACCGGTGGCTTCGAGGAACTTGGCGTCGTTTTCCGTGACGGTGTGTTCGCCCCAGATGCGACGGCCTTGCCGGACGTAGATGTGGTGCGGCCGGCCGCGGTTATCGGTGAACTCATCTTTCGGGAAGCCCCACTGCTGGGCGTCCTTGCGGATGTCAGCGGGCACTTCGGGGTCGTTCTGCAGGAGCCAGATCAGGCCTTCCTGATAGTTCCAGTAGCGGCGGAAGATCCGGGCGCGCTCGGCCGGGCCGGCTTCAGGCCAGCCGTAGTTTTCTTCGGCGAGGTCGAGCGATTCGCTCGGCACGCCGGTCTCATGGCTTGGGTGATTGCTGTTGATTTCAAAGTTCCCTCCGGGCATCGCGTAGAACTGCACCGCCTGGTTGAGGCGCGTCAGCTTGCCGCCCCGGAAGTCTGCCAGCAGCTGTTTGTAGTCATCGCGGTTGAAGTCGGCGGGCTTTTCGACCGGCAGCAGGTTCGCCGGGTTCTTGGTCAGGTGGAAGCGGAAGCAGAAGGCCTGAATGCCGCCATCGGCCTCGCCGGTCGAGCCCGGCAGGGGATTGGCGTCCCCGAAGCGGACGTAGATCTTGCCGGCATGCTTCTCATTGAAGTCGGCCCGGCTTTCGCGTCCGACCCGGTAGTCGGAGCCCGCGAGGGCCGCCAGGTCGCCTTCGTAGGTCGCATCGATGAAGGCCGCTGCGTTGATGGTCATGCGGCCCGACGGGGTCTCATAGGTCACCGCAGTCAGTTTCTGTTTCGGGCTGAACTGCTTGGGGGTAGCGCCGTCAAGCCGTCGTCCCGGGGTGGCCTGGCCGTTCGGCGTGAGCGCTTCGACGACTCGGGCGCCTTCGATCAGGCGGAGGTTCTTCTCGGCCGTCAGCAGTTGGCGAAAGACCAGTTCAGCCACCTTGGGCTGGAACATGTTGCCGTCCTTGCAGAGCTTCAGCTCAGGGGAACTCGCACCACAGGTCTTCGTGTAGTGTTCGACGACTAGGCGCTTGAATTCGACG
>RFRI01000256.1 GCA_009924535.1 Verrucomicrobiota bacterium | reverse complement strand
ACGTTGTCTGTCAGCGGCAGCAGGGAATCCTCGCCCAGCGACAACTGGAAGATTTCCTGCGCGAACTGAGGTGGCACCAAAAAGCCACCATCTTGCGCAGAACCTTCACTGCCAAAGCTCGAAGGCGCTGCTGCATTACGCGCAGAACCGATCAACAGGCGATCATCAATCGAGGAGCCAGGGTTTTGCGCCTGACGCACTGTCTTGAGAAACTCGCCAACGCTTTTAAAGCCATGCTTGGGATCAGAAGCAGCGTTCTCCACCACAGTGATAACGGAAGCATTGGGCAGATGAGCCGTATGCATCATGTGCGCCTCTTCGGCGATCAGTGCGGCCTCACGGTCAATGGCGGCAGAGGTGGCTTCGATCCTGGCTTTGAAGGTTTCGAAGGCAGCTAGTTCCTCGTCGTTCATGTCGCGGTTATCGGCCGCAGCGCGATCGGTCAAGGCACGGGCTTCCTTGATAAGGCCAGCTTTGCGGGCCTGCAGTTCACGGAGTTGCTTACTCATTTGGGTTCTCCAGAAATAAAAATGCCGCCCGGCACCCTTCGGTGTGGCGGCTGGGATGGAACAAAACGGATGACGACCTTCGGGTCGGCGAGGAGGGCGTCCGCGATGCCGACGCGCTGACGGAAGCCTTTCGAGAGCTGGCCGATCAGCCGACCGGAGGCGCGGCGCGTGAGGTCGCAGTCATCCATGACCTTGCGGACGCGCTCGCCGACGCGCGAGGGATCGATGTCCTTGAGGCGGGCGCGGAGCGTGAGGTACTCCTCGACGCGCAGGTCTTCGGGCAGGGGGTTGTTCTCCGGCATGTAGGCCAGGTGGCGCTTGGCGCCGGCCGGATCGAGGGCCACCGAGACGCCCCAGATCGAGGCGCGACCGGAGGTGCCCGACATGGTTCCGGACAGGATGCGCATCGTGGTCGACTTGCCGGCGCCGTTCGGGCCCAGGAAGCCGACGATCTCGCCCGGCGCGACGGAGAAGCTCAGGTCTTCCACCGCGGTCAAGGAGCCGTATCGCTTGGTCAGTTTTTCGGCCACGACGGCGGCTTCCGGGAGGGGCGCTGCTTCGTTCATGTGTCGGGCTCCGGGAGGATGGGTTACGACTCGTCGGCACCATGCGAACGGGTCAAAGGAAGACACCCCGAAACACCTTTATTGGCAAGGAGAATAGAGGTCCGCGCGCGAGGTCCCGCTTGCGGTTCGACGTTCGTCGGGTGGTAATCATGACACCCGCCATGAGCCTTCGTATCGCCGGCCCTCTATCGCTCCTCGCCTTCGCTTCCGTCCTTCTGGCGGATCCGCTTTCGGGCACGTCCGTCCGCCAGCCAGGCGAAGACGTCGACTCCGCATCGGTCCGCACGCGGCCCGGCCTCGCCCCGAGCGCCGCGTTGCTCTTCAATGGCTGGGGCGTCACGCCGGCCGGCGTGCATGTGCCCGCCGGCGACATGGCATTGCGCCTGGTGATCGCTCCCGACAAGAAGGCGGTGCTGGCGGTGAGCGCGGGCTATAACAAGCAGGGCGTGACGATCGTCACCCTCGACGAGCCGCGCACCTCGCAGTTCCTTTCGCTGAAGGAATCCTTCAACGGCCTGGCGTTCAGCCCGGAGGGCGACCGCTTCTATGTCAGCGGCGGCGATACGGGCGTGATCCACGTCTTCGATTACAAGGACGGCAAGGCGACCTACGCCCGCGAGGTGAAGCCCAATCCCGAAGGCCGCGCGGTCTTCCTTGCCGGACTTGCCGTGCACCCGAAGACGGGCGCCGTCTATGTCTGCAACGAAGGCGGCCATGAGCTCTGGAAACTCGCCCCGGACACCCTTCTGCTCGAGCAATCCGTCGCGGTCGGACAGCACCCGCACTCGGTCGCCCTCGGCGGCGACGGCAAGCACCTCTATGTCACGAACTGGGGCAGCCGCAGCGTCAGCATCGTCGACCTCGCCAAGCACCAGCGCGTCCGTGACGTCACGGTCGGCATCCGCCCGAACGACATGGCGCTCGCCCCTGATGGCCGCCTCTTCGTCGCCTGCTCCGGCGACAATTCCGTCCACGTCATCCAGACGGGCCAGCTCGAGAAGCCGGGCGAGGCCGCCGGCCCGACCCGTCGCCTCTGGGAAGGCGCCCGCGAGGTCATCGCGACCTCGCTCTACCCGCAGTCGCCCGAAGGCAGCACGCCCTGCGGCCTCGCGATCTCGCCCGACGGCAAGACGCTCTTCGTCGCCAACGCCGACAACAACTCGGTGATGGTGGCCGACATCTCCGGCGACCTCATGGAAGAAGCCCAGGATCGCGGCGAGAAGATCGCCTTGGTCAACGGCTTCATCCCGACCGGCTGGTATCCGACGGCGGTCGCCGTCACGCCCGACAACAAGTTCCTCCTCGTCGCCAACGGCAAGGGATTGACCTCGCGCGCGAGCTTCCCGGCCCTCAGCCCGAAGCCGAACAAGTTGCACACCGGCCTGACCTTCGACCATCCCGGCAAGACCTTCGAAGGCTCGATCTCGTTCGTCGCCAAGCCCGACGCGAAGCAGATGGTGGCCTACACGAAGCAGGTCCGCCTCAACTCGCCATATAATCCGGCGCAACTGCGCGCCGCCTCGCTGCCCGGCGATTCCGTCATCCCGTCCAAGGTCGGCGAGCCTTGCCCGATCAAGCACGTGCTCTACATCATCAAGGAGAACCGCACCTATGACCAGGTCCTTGGCGACATGAAGGACGCCGCCGGCAAGCCGATCGGCAACGGCGACCCGAAGCTCACGATGTACGGCGAGAAGGTCACCCCGAACCATCACCGGCTCGCCCGCGAATACGCGCTGCTCGACAACCTGTACTGCAACAGCGAGGTCAGCGTCGACGGACACAGCTGGACCGACGCCGCGATGGCGACCGACTTCAACCAGCGCTCCTGGATCATGTCGTACTCCGCGCATGGCAAGCTCTTCGGCAATGACGAGATGGAGACGCCGGCCAAC
>RFRI01000255.1 GCA_009924535.1 Verrucomicrobiota bacterium | reverse complement strand
CACGCTGGCCGGGCGGGCCAGCGTGGCGGAGCGTTTGCGGGCAGGGGCGGGCATGATTATTCGCCGAAGAGATTTCCCTGCGAAGCGGCGTCCGCGGCGGCGGGAGGCGACGGGTCGGAATGCAGATGGCGCGGCGGGCGCGTGACGCGGGCCGCGAGGGCGCGCGTGCGTTCCTGCGCGAGGCGTTCGACCATGCCGGCGAGGGCGTGGCGGATCCACTTGGGCGTGAAAGAGGCGGCGGAATAGTCGCAAGGGCCGTAGCCATGCACGCGACCGGCCTGGAGGAGGGCGTCGTTCTGGGCGAACTCGGCCTCGTTCTCCGGCACGTAGACCGCGAAGGCCTTGCCCCCGTTCTTCCGCAGCAGCGAGAAGACCGGGACATCGCTGGGGCCGTCGGCGACATAGATCATGCTCTCGAACGGCACGCGGCGATCCTCCGCGCGGATGACGGCGTTGACGTCGATGTCGGCGTTCTTGTTCGAGCCCTTGTTGATCTCGAAGAGGAAGCGGGTCTTGATGGTATTGTCCACCATCGCGGCGACCTGGGTGATCTCGGTCGGCAGGTCCAGCCCGAGCTCGTCCTGCTTGGTGAAATGCGGCGGGAGCGGGTGCTCGAGGAATTCGCAGCCGTAGATGCCGTCGCAGTGCGCGGCGAGCGACGTGCCGCGGATCATCTCCGCGAGGCCGGTGCTGATGACGTAATGCTCGAGGACGACTTCGATGTTATGCTTCCGGCCGAGTTCGCGGACGTGCTCCTTGAGCGCGGGGAAGAACTGCGGGAGCCCCGGGCAGAGCTCGATCTCGGCGCCGAGCTCGCGGAGACGGGCGTTGGTCAGGCCCTTCATGTGGCCGGACTTCACGTAACTGAGCAAATGGTTGAGGTAGACGGAGTCCTTGGGCGTACGGATGCCTTTGCGGGCGTAAAGCTCCGGCAGCTGGTTGGTTTCCTTCCAGAAACGCTCCTCGTCGACCCCGAAGGCCTTGAAGAGCGGGGTCTGCATGTAGCCTGGGCAGAGGGTCTTGTCGAAGTCCCACACACAGGTGAGGACGTGGGTGCCACGGAGCGCGGGTTCCTTGGGCTGCATGAGGTTCGGAAAAGGGATGAAGGTCGGGCTTGCGGAGGGGAGCCTACCGCACTCCATTGAATAACGAACGGACGTCTTCTGTCCAAGCCCGATTAACCTCCCTTAACGATGTCCGCCAGCCCCCTCCGCCCCGACCTGACCGGCTTCCGCCGCCGCCTGGCCGAGCTCGAAGCCCTGCTGGCCGACCCCGCCACCTTCGCCGACAACCGCCGGGCCGCCGCCCTCGGCGCCGAGCTCCGTTTCACGTCCAAGGCCGTCAAGGCCGACGACGCCTTGGTCGCCTTGGAAAAGGAGCTGGCCGAATCCCGGACGATGTCCGGCGAGGCCGACGCCGAGATCCGCGCCATGGCCGCCGAGGAGATCGCCCGCCTGGAGCCGGCCGTCGAGGCGGCCCGCGAACAGCTGATCCGGGCCATCATCCCGGTCAATCCGGACGATTCTCGTAATGCTCTTGTAGAAATACGGGCCGGCACGGGCGGGGAGGAAGCCTCCCTTTTCGCCGCCGAACTCCTCCGCGCCTACACCCGCTTCGCCGAAAAGAAGGGCTGGAAGCACGAGCTGATGTCCCTCTCCTACTCCGACCTGGGCGGGGTCCGCGACGCGGTCCTGCTCGTCGAAGGCGAAGGCGCCACGGCCCTCCTCCGCCACGAGGCCGGCGTCCACCGCGTCCAGCGCGTGCCCGCCACCGAGGCCTCCGGCCGCGTCCACACCTCCGCCGCCACGGTCGCGGTGCTCCCGGAAGCCGAAGAAGCCGAGGTCGTCCTGAAGCCCGAGGACCTCGACATGTCCGTCGCCCGCGCGAGCGGCGCCGGCGGCCAGCACGTCAATAAGACGGAGTCCGCGGTGCAGATCATCCACAAGCCGACGGGGCTGATGGTCTACTGCGCCGACGAACGCTCCCAGCTGCGCAACCGCATCAAGGCCCTCCGCGTGCTGCGCTCCCGCCTCCTCGACATGACGCGGGCCAAGGAACGCGAAGCCCGCGCCGACGCCCGCAAGACGCAGGTGGGCTCGGGCGACCGCTCCGAACGCATCCGCACCTACAACTTCCCGCAGAACCGCATCACCGACCACCGCATCGACCTCACGGTGCACGGGATCGAACAGGTGCTCGAAGGGAACCTCGACCAGCTCGTGGACGCGCTCTTCGAAGCCGACCTGCGCGAGCGCGCCGAGGCGATCACTCGACCGTCAGCCTGAGCGACGCGGAACCTTCGCGCACGAGGAGGTCGCCCGTATCGGCGTGGCCGTCATCGAGCCAGCCGTCGACGACGCCGAACGCGCGTTCATAGGATCGTCCTGGCTCCGTCGGAGTGAAGACGACCGCCGGACCGCCGGTGTCGCACTTGGGCAGGAAGACCCACTTGCCGGGTATCCGGCACTTGGCGACCGCCGTGGTCAGCGGCTCGAGATTGAAACCGCCGAACTGGCCGCCGGGGGCGGCGAGGTCGCAGGCCTTGGGCCACTCGCCCTTCTCGGCATGGTACTGGAGGAAGATGATGCGCGCCTGCATGCAGACCTGGGAGACGGAGTCGGCCTTGCGATGATCAAGGACGACGAAGACCAAGGCGACCGCGAGGCCGATGAGCAGGCCCCAGAAGCCGCGCCGACCCGCCGAGACCCAAAGCGGTTCAAGGGGGACGCGAAGGATCCCGGCTTGGCTGGCGTTCTCGTCGGCGGACATCTGGGCGGAGGATGCCGACCCGGCCCTCGCCATCAAGCCCGGAGGAGATGCGTTTGTTCCTTGGAGGGAAGCCGCTTACCGCCTTGATAGGGGCATGGACGCGGATCACCTCCAACGCTTCGCCGGCATCGGCCGTCTCTACGGACGCGCCGGCATGGAACGCCTCGCCCGTTCGTCCTTCCTCGTCGTCGGCCTCGGCGG
>RFRI01000254.1 GCA_009924535.1 Verrucomicrobiota bacterium | reverse complement strand
GCCGATGGTCAGCACGCCGCCGGAACCGAGGAGGATGCCCGCCTGGGAATTGACGGTCGAAGCCGAGCCGTAGAAATTAAGCGTACCGATGGTCTGCGAATAGCCGTTGAGGTCGAGCCAGCCGCCGGCGTTGACGGCGCTCTGGATGTTCGCGATCGTCCAGGTGGAACCCGTCGGGAACTGCTGGACGCTGCTGCCGATACGGATCGTACCGGTATCGATGTACTGGGTGCCGGTCCACGTCGACGTCGACGGCATCGCCATGGTGATGACGCTCGTGCCGCGCGTGGTGAAGTTGGCCGCGCCGGTGCCGGTGAAGGTGCCGGACCAGGTCGTGTTGATGTTGGCCAGACCGACGCCGAAGGTGGTGGCGGAGCTACCGGTATCGACGATGCCGGAGCCGGCAAGCGAGCCGACGTAATCCTGACCCGCGGTCTTATCGAGCTTGGCGCCCGAGGCGATGAAGACAGGGGTGGTGTCACCGATACGGTCACCGGCGCTGAGCAGGATCGTGCCCGCATTGATGATGAGCGGGCCGGTGAAGGTCTCCGCCGCCGCGAACTTGAGGATACCGCCGCCGATCTTGGTCATGCCGCCCGCACCGGCGATCGCGCCGTTGAGGGTGAGCGTGGTCGCGGCGTTCGTGATGTCGAAGGTGACGTTACCGCCGAGGAGCGACATCGTCTTGTAACCGTTGGCGGTGCTCGCCGCGCCCAGGTCGCCCGTGGCCCCGGTGTACTGGAAAGTGGAACCGTCGCGCAGGTAGACGACCTTGTTGACGCCGGCGCCGAGCTGCAGGTAGTTGCTGAAGCTCAGCGTGCCCTGATTGACCGTCGTGTTGCCGGTGTAGGTGTTATCGGTGAACGCGATCGTCGTGGACGAAGTCAGCGCACCGGTCGTGGCCGTATCGACCGTGATGCCGGTACCGGAATTGATCGCCGTGATGCGGGTGTTCGGCGCGATGTTGGTGCCGACCAAGTACATGCCCACCGACAGACCGGTGG
The DNA here is from genome assembly GCA_009924535.1 of Verrucomicrobiota bacterium. GTDB lineage: Bacteria > Verrucomicrobiota > Verrucomicrobiia > Opitutales > UBA953 > UBA953. The sequence goes on along the minus strand of RFRI01000254.1, from coordinate 1,983 downwards.
TGTTGGCCAAAGCCAGGGTCGTCGCGCCGCTGGCGTTGGTGCCGGAGGCGATGGAAACCGGCAGACGGGCGAGGGTCAGCTGACCCGGGCCGTTCTTGACGAGATTGATGGCGCTCGCGCCGTTGTTCGCGATGGGCGCGTTGATCGTCAGCGCCTGCGCGCCGTACTGATGGATGATGAGGTCGCCCGCGGCGCCGCCCGTGAGGGCGCCCGTGACGCCGCTGGCGTAAAGGGTGTTGGTCGCGCTGGTGGTCGCCGCCGCGCTGATCAGGAACTTGGTGCCGTCCGTGATGCTCGTGATATAAGCGTTGGCGGGGATACCCGTGCCGGTGATCGGCATGCCCGGGATGAGGCCGGCCGTGGAAGCCACCGTGACCAAGTTGGAAAGATTGGTCGTCGTCGCGGAGATCGAGACCGCGGTCAGCGCGCTACTATTAATAGAGTAGGCATCCGCTCCGGTGAAGAGGATGGCGCCCGTGCCGTTACCCAGCACTAAGTTGCTGTTGCCCAACGAGAAAGACTGGCTGGCCGCCGAACTGGCCAGACGCAAGGTACCCGCGGTGCTCTGGCCACCGGCCGTGAGGATCTGACCGACGGCGGAAGCGCTGGCAGCCGTGCTCAAGGTGGCCAGGCCGCTGGCGTTGAAAGTCTGGGCGGTGTTGGTCGCCGTCGCGGCGAGATTCAGGGTGAACGTGGTGCCGTTCGGGATGGTCGCGATCGTGGCGCCGTTCGCATTGAGGGTCAGTCCCGTGTTGGTCGCGGTGGCGGCAGAGCTAAGCGTGAAGGTCGTACCGTTTACGTTGATCGAAGCGACGGTCGCACCGGCGGGGATGCCCGTGCCGACGATCTGCTGACCGACCACGAGACCCGTCGTGCTGGTCACGGTCACGGTCGTCGAAGCGCTGGTCGTCGCAGCGTTCGCGAGCGTCAACGCGGCGGGAATGCCGGCTCCGGTGACGGTCTGGCCGACGACGAGGCCGGTGGTGCTCGCGACGGTGACGGAGGCGGAAGCCGCGGTGGTGGCGCCACCGGTGAGCGCGACCGGAGCAGCCACCGAGTTGATGGTCGTGCCCAAGGCGATGCCCGGTCCGGCGACCGGCATGCCCGGAATCAAACCGGTGACGCTGGGCAGCTGGACGGCGGTCGACGAGGCGGTCGTGGTCGCGCTGTTAAGGAAGAGACCGCCGGCGCCGAAAGTGAGGGAAGTACCGGCGGTTCCGTTCGTGCTCAGGACGAAGGTCGTGCTGTTCGTGACGGACTGGACCGTCGTGCCGACCGGGACATTCGCTCCAAAGACCGCCATACCCGGGACGAGACCGGCGGTACTCACGCCCGTGACGGTATTCAAGGTACCCGCGGCGATGGTACCACCGGACAGGGAGATCGAATTCGGGGAGACCTGGGTCTGGCTGCCGGTGAGGGAACGATTGTCCGAGGTCAGGCCGCCGCCGTTGATCGTGAGGAGATTGGTGACGGTACGGTCCGCACGGAGATTCAGCGCCGAGTTCGTCGCGGTGGCCGCGGAGCTGAGGGTGATGAAGCCGCTGGCGGTGAGGGTCTGCGCGGAAGCGGTCGCGGTGGCGGCGGCGCTCAGCACGAAGGACGTGCCGTTGGTGATGGAAGCGACGGTGGCGCCGGCCGGGATGTTCGGTCCGGAAATCGGCTGGCCGACGACCAGGCCGGTCGTGTTGGCCACGTTGACCGTGGTCGAAGCGCTCGTCGTGGAAGCGGAGGTGAGTTGCAGCGGGCTGGCGACGGCCGTGACGGTCGTACCGGCGGAGATGCCGGTACCCGAGACGCCCATGCCGACGAGGACGCCGGTCGTGCCGCCGGCGGTCAAGGTGTTGGTCGCCGCCGAGGTCGTGGCCGGCTGGTTCAGCGTGACGGTCAGGCCGCTGATCGCGGTGATGACGGAATCCGCGGCGATACCCGTGCCCTTGATCGGCATGCCGACCACGAGACCCGTGGCGTCGGCGACGGTGA
>RFRI01000253.1 GCA_009924535.1 Verrucomicrobiota bacterium | reverse complement strand
GAGTTGGCGGCTGACGCACCAGTCCTGGATGTTTTCGAGCCAGTGGAGGTAGGTCTTGGTCCAGCGTTCCGGGTGGAACTTGATGATGCCCGACGTGACGGCGCGCTTGGCTTCGTCGATCTTCGGATAGCGGATGAACCATTGTTCGCTGAGGCGAGGCTCGATCGGCACGTCGGCGCGCTCGGAATAGCCCACCGTGTTCTCGTAAGGTTCGGTCTTCACCAGGGCGCCGAGCTCTTCGAGGAGTTTTTCGGCCATGCCGCGGGCCTTGAAGCGCTCGATGCCGGCGAGCGGACCTGCGTCGGCGTTCATCGTGCCGTCCGGGTTCATCACGTCGATGACCGGGAGGTTGTGGCGCTTGCCGATGTCGAAGTCAGTGCGGTCGTGGGCCGGGGTGACCTTCAGGACGCCCGTGCCGAATTCCTTCTCGACGGCGGTGTCGCCGACGATCGGGATCTGGGCGCGCGGGAACGGGCGCCAGACGTGCTTGCCGATGAGGTGCTTGTAGCGTTCGTCGTCGGGGTGGACCGCGACGGCGGCGTCGCCCGGGATGGTCTCGGGGCGCGTCGTGGAGATCTCGAGGAACGTGCCGGGGAGTTCGGCCACCTCGTAGCGCATGCGATAGAGCGAGCCCTTGGAGGGCTTCATGATCACTTCTTCGTCAGACAAGCCCGTCTGAGAGACCGGGCACCAGTTGACCATGCGCTTGCCGCGATAGACGTAGCCGCGTTCGTAGAGCGTGACGAAAGTCTGCAGCACCGCCTGCGAGTAACCGGCGTCGAGGGTGTGGACCGTCCGATCCCAATCGCAGGAGGCGCCGAGTTTGCGGAGCTGGCCGAGGATGATGCCGCCGTGCTTGTCGCGCCACTCGGAGGCGACCTGGATGAATTTCTCGCGACCGAGGTCGTGGCGCGTCTTGCCTTCCTTTTGGCGGAGTTCCTTCTCGACGCGCGACTGCGTGGCGATGCCGGCGTGGTCGGTACCCGGGAGCCAGAGGGCGGATTTGCCTTCCTGGCGGGCGCGGCGGACCATGATGTCCTGCAGCGTGTTATTGAGCAGGTGCCCCATATGCAGGACGCCGGTGACGTTGGGCGGAGGAATCATGACCGCGAACGATTCGCGGGCGTGGTCTACCTTGCCCTTGAAACAGCCGGCCGCGACCCAGCGATCGTACCACTGCTGTTCGACGCCTTGCGGCTCATAAGATTTGGGGATTTCGGCCATCGGAAAGAGGAATGATTAGGGGTTAAGTTGGGGATTGAAAAGAACGGACTAGGCGGGCATTAAGATAAGCAAGCCAGGCCCCATGCAACGGGTGGCCGACGAATCCCGCCAGGTCCGGAAGGAAGCAACGGCAGTCAGTCCATCCGTGTGCCGTGGCAAGCCTGGCCCCTTGCTTTTTCAATCGACGCCTTCCCTTCATTTGGGAGGGCGTCCTTGTTTGGGTGCAAAACAAGAAAGGGTGCTATTCGCACCCTTTCGTTCAAAAGTCAGGCGTCCGCTTAAAGCGAATGGATGCTCGACTTGCTGACGGCCATCGCGGCTTCCTTGAAGGACTCGCTGACGGTCGGATGGGCGAAGCAGGTGCGGGCCACGTCTTCGGCGCTACCGCCATATTCCATGTGGGCGCAGGCGGCGGCGATCATTTCCGAGGCACCCTTGGCGACCATCTGGACGCCGAGGAGCTTGTCGGTCTTGGCGCAGGCGATGACCTTGACGAAACCCGAGGTACAGTCGGAGGCGATCGCCCGACCGTTACCGGCGAGCTGGAACTTGCCGATGGCCACTTCGATGTTCTTGGCCTTCGCTTCGGCTTCGGAAAGTCCGACGCAGGCGACTTCAGGGTCGGTGTAGATGACGCCCGGGATGATGGCGTAGTTCACGTGGCCATGCTTACCCGCGAGGTTCTCGGCGACCGCGACGCCTTCTTCTTCGGCCTTGTGGGCGAGCATCGGGCCGGCGACGACGTCGCCGATGGCGTAAACGCCCGGCAGGTTGGTCAGGAAATGGGCGTCGATGATGATCCGTCCGCGCTCGTCGAGCTTAAGACCCGCTTCCTGGGCGCCCAGGCCCGTCGTGTTGGCCTTGCGGCCCACGGCGACGAGGATCTTGTCGGCGGGGAATTCGAGGGGCTTGCCGTCGCGTTCCGCCGTGAGGGAGGCGCCCGCGGCGCTCTTCTTCACGCCGGTGACCTTGGCGCCCATCTCGAACTTGATGCCTTGTTTCTCGAAAGCGCTCTGCGCGGCTTTGGCCACGTCGGCGTCATAAGCCGGACCGCCGATGGAAGGGAGCATCTCGACGACGGTGACCTGGGAGCCAAGGCGGGCCCAGACGGAACCGAGCTCGAGGCCGATGGCGCCGGCGCCGACGACGACCATCTTTTCAGGGACGGACTTCAGTGAGATGCCGTGGTCGGAGGAGATGACGGTCTCGCCGTCGAATTTCATGAACGGCAGCTCGATCGGGACGGACCCGGTGGCGATGAGGATGTTCTTGGTCTCGAGCGTGCGGTCGCCGGCCGTGGAGCGGACGAGGACTTGGCCGGACTTCACGAGACGACCGAGCCCGCGGACGATCTCGACGTTGCGCTTCTTGAGCAGGGCGCCGACGCCCATGTTGAGCTGGGCGACGACCTTGTCCTTGTTCGCGAGCATCGCGGAGACGTCGAACGTGATCTTCTCGGCGCCGACGAGGCCGTGCTTCTTGCCGTGCAGCGCGTGCTGATAGACCTTGGCCGTTCTCGGCGACCGGGCGTTCGACGATGTTGTGGAGGCCCATGATGGCCGCCTGCGGGTGATTGAGGATCGGCGTCGAGAGCATCGAGCCGTAGATGCCGCCGTTGGAGATCGTGAAGACGCCGCCCTGGAGCTCGGCCAGCTGGATCTTGCCGTCGCGGGCGCGCTTACCGAAATCACCGATGGCTTTCTCGATGCCGGCGAAATTCAGCTGGTCGCAATCGCGGACGACGGGGACCATCAGGCCCTTGTCGGTGCC
>RFRI01000252.1 GCA_009924535.1 Verrucomicrobiota bacterium | reverse complement strand
GAATGGGGTTACGGCACGGCTTCGCACGTGGCCGGCGCGTTCGGCCTGGCGGCCGCCGGCGAGGCGCTGCGCCTGTCGCTCTTACGCCCCGAATAGGCGCGCGAAGTTCGCGCAGGTCAGCGCGGCGGATTGCTCCGGCGTGACCCCCATGGTCCGCGCGAGCTCGGCGTTGTTCCTCACGAGGTTGGACGGATGGTTCTGCTCGGTGCCGTCGGCGGCCGGCGCCAGTTCGCGCACGCGGAATTCCGGCGCGGGGCACAACGCGGGCGCGTCGGTCTCGACGAGGATCCGCTCGTGCGGGATCGCCGCGGCGAACTGCACGCGCAGGTCCGCCTTGCGCGGGATGAGGTGGTGCGCGCTGAAAGAAAAATACGCCCCGAGCTTCGCGAGCTCGGGCACGAGCTCGACCGGCCCGTTCCAGCTATGCAAAAGAAAGCCGCGCCGCGGGAGCTCAGCCAGGCGGATGATATCCATCAGCGGTCCGATGGCCTTGACGCAGTGGATCGTGAGCGCGCGGTCGAGCTCGACGGCCAACGCGAGCTGCGTGCGGAAGGCCTGCTCCTGCGCGAGCGGATCGAAATCCTTCACCCAACGGTCGAGACCCATCTCGCCGACGCCGGCCGCTGGATGGGCGACAAGGATTGTGCGGAGCTGCTCATCCCATCCGATGGGGGCCGTCGGGACATCCCACGGGTGCAGGCCGAACGACACACGGTTGCGCGGATCACGCCGGCCGAGGGCGGCGACGTCCTCCCAGTCCGCCGGCGCGCTGCCGTTGATCATCGCCTGACCGACGCCGTCCGCCCGGGCCTGCTCGACCGCGGCGTAAGGCACCTCGGCGAACTGGTAATGGCAATGGGCGTCGCGAAGTTCCATCAAAGGACTCGGAGGATGCCCGCGGGACCCTTCGCCTCAACGACGAACCACCTTGCCCTGCCGCCCCGCCGTCCCCTATCTCCGTGGCAGGATGAAGACGCCGCCCTTGCCCTCCGAAGCGCTGATGACCGTCACCGGCCTGCCCTACCCGCTCAAGGCGAAGGGCAAGGTCCGTGAAGTCTTCGACCTCGGCTCGCATTACCTCATCGTGGCGACGGACCGTCTCTCGGCCTTCGACGTCGTGATGCCCAACGGCGTCCCGGGCAAAGGCATCCTCCTCACCCAGATCAGCCTCTGGTGGTTCGACCAGGCCCGCCTCATCTTCCCGACGCACCTCGTGCACGACCACGCCAACGCGCTGACCAAGGCCTTGCACGGCCACGAACACCTGATCCCGCGCTCGATGCTCGTCCGCAAGCTGAAGCCCCTGCCGGTCGAAGCAGTCGTCCGCGGCTACCTCGCCGGCGGCGGCTTCAAGGAATACCAGAAGACCGGCGGCATCCTCGACCACCCGCTCCCGGCCGGCCTGCTCGACGGCTCGAAGCTGCCGCAGCCGATCTTCACCCCTTCCACCAAGGCCGCCGAAGGCCACGACGAGGCGATCACCCGCGCCCGCTGCGGCGAGATCCTCGGCGAGAAGGTCTTCCGCACCGTGCAGGAGACCTCGATCGCCCTCTACCGCATGGGCGCCGAACGCGCCGCCAAGGCCGGCGTGATCCTGGCCGACACGAAGTTCGAGTTCGGCAGCGCCCCCGACGGTTCGCTCGTCCTCATCGACGAAGTCCTGACGCCCGACTCCTCCCGCTACTGGCCTGCCGCCACCTGGCAGCCCGGCCGCGCCCAGCCTTCCTACGACAAGCAGTTCGTCCGCGATTGGCTCGAGTCCCAGCCGTGGAACAAGACCGCGCCGGGCCCGACCCTGCCGGCCGACGTCGTGCAGAAGACGCAGGCGCTCTATGCGGAGTGCCTCGAGCGCCTCACGGCCTGAGATAACAAAGAGGCCCGGAGACCCCGAGGGAGAGACTGAGAGTATTGAGTATGGAGTATCGGGGGAGTACTGCCTTCGAGGTAGGGCTGACCAACCTTGGTCAGACGCGGTTGAGCGAGGGCGCTCAACCCTACCCAAGACAAAGGACCACCGCACGTGGTGCCGTCCCTACCCGAGGTGGAACCGCGGTCGACAGGCAGGGTCGGACAAGTTACCCATTCACCATGAAGCCGACCCCGCTCCTCGCCCTCCTCCTTGCTGCCGTCGCATCCGCCGCGCCAGAACCGAAGTTCCGCCTGCAGGAGATAGATAAGATCGAGATCGGTTACGGCCTGGCGATCGCCGACGTCGATGGCGACGGCAAGCCCGACATCATCCTGGCCGACAAGACCACGGTGCAGTGGTACCAGAACCCGACGTGGAAGAAGCATGTCATCGCCGAGAACCTCACCAAGGAAGACAACGTCTGCGTCGCCGCGCGCGACATCGACGGTTCCGGCAAGTGCTCGATCGCCATCGGTGCCGGCTGGAATCCGTCCGACACGGTGAAGAGCGGCGCGGTGTTCTACCTTATCCCGCCTGCAGATCGCACCCAGAAGTGGGAAGCGGTGAAACTTCATCACGAACCGACGACCCACCGCATGCAGTGGGTCGAAGTCGCCAAAGGCCGCTGGGACCTCGTCGTCCAGCCCCTCCACGGCATCGGCAACAAGGCCGGCGTGGGCGCGGGCGCCAAGCTCATCGCCTACGAGAAACCCGCCAATCCCAAGGACGAGTGGAAGATGCATGTCGTCAATGACGTCAGCCACATGACGCACAACCTCCAGCCAGTTCGCTGGTCCGAAGGCTCCGGCCAGCAGGTCCTCTCTGGCTCCAAGGAAGGCCTGTGGTTCAATGCCCCGAAGGATGGCGGCTGGACCGCGACGCAGCTGACCAACGTGGCCGTCGGCGAAGTCCGCGACGGCAAGCTGCCGAACGGCCAGACATTCCTCGCGACCGTCGAACCGATGCACGGCGTGGCTTCCGCGGCCTATACCCGCGATAGCTCCGGCGCGTGGCAGCGCAACCAGGTCCTCGACGGCTTCAAGGAAGGCCATGCGGTCGCCTGCGCCGACTTCCTCGGTACCGGCTC
>RFRI01000251.1 GCA_009924535.1 Verrucomicrobiota bacterium | reverse complement strand
GCGCCCGTGCGGTTCTCGCGGCGGGGCACCGAGACGTCGATCGGGAAGTCCTTGAGCTTCGTCACGCCGAAGGCCGCGCCGACCGTGATGATACCGAATTCCTTGCGCAGGGCCGCTTCGACCTGACGCGTACCGAGGCCGTAGACCTCGATATCGAAATCGAGCACCGGGACCTCCATGAGCGCGTCGCGCACGCAGCCGCCGACAAGGAACGGCCGGCCGCCCGCGTCGCGGAGCAGCTCGACGACGCGGCGCACGGGCGCGAAGTCGCCATCGAGGCGGATGAGACTGGGCTGCAGGTCGGGCACGACCCTACCCTACCGACGCGCGGCCCGGAGGCGAGTGGTTTTGCGACTCAGAGGTTGGTCGTGAAACCTTCCTTCAGCAGCCAGGCCTTCGCCGTTTCGCGGCGGTCGCCCTGCAGCACGATCTCGCGCCCCTCGAGGGCGCCGCCGGTACCGAGAGAGCGTTTCAATTCCTTGAGGAGCGCCTCGCGCATGCGCATCTCCTGCGACTCGATCCAAAGACCTTTGAGAATCGTCACTTCCTTGCCGCCCCGCCCGGCACGTTCGTATTGCAGGATCACCTTGCCGAGCTTCGGCTTCGCCTTGGCGGCGGGCACGACCGGCTTCGGAGGGGGACCTGGCGGCAGGTCCTGACCGTCCAGCTTATCGAAAGGATTGCCGCTCATGCGCCGCGTCCGCAGGTCCCCGCGCCTGGCGTACCTCCCTGCAGGAACACCAACGCCTTCTCGTAGGAGCGGCGGCGGAGGTAGTGATCGAGGTCGCCCGGCAGGCCCGAATCCGGGGCCGCCACTTCCGCATCGAGGACCTGCATACAGGCTAAAAGGCCGTCCTTAGGGAGCCCCGGCTGGGCGAGGGCCTGGAGCGTTTCCAGGATACGTTGACGGCGGACAGGGTCCATTTGCCCGCAGATTGCGGGCCGAACGGGCCCGGAGCAAGCCCGCGGGGCGGTTTTCATAGTGGACAAAAGGCGGGGGGCCTCCCTATACCAACCCTTCCTCTGGATGGATAGCTCAGTTGGTTAGAGCGTCTGCTTTACACGCAGAATGTCGTGGGTTCGAGTCCCTCTCCGTCCACCCCTTCCACCACACTCTCAAGCCGCCATGACGCCCCCTAAGAAGAAGCACACGCTCTCCGCCCTCGTCGAAAACAAGTTCGGCGTCCTGGCGCGCGTCGCGGGCATGCTGTCCGGTCGAGGCTTCAACATCGAGACCCTCAACGTCGGCCCGACCCACGACCCGGCCTTCTCCCGCATCACCGCCACCGTCATCGCCGACGACGCCGCCCTCGACCGCTGCGTCAAGGCCCTGGACAAGCTGATCAACGTCATCACCGTCCACGACTTCTCCCGCGAGGAGGTCGACCACGTCGCCCGCGAGCTCATCCTCTGCAAGGTGAAGTGCGACAAGAAGAGCCGCACCGAGATCCTCGAGGTCGCCGCCCTCTTCCGCGCCAAGGTCGTCGACGTCGCCCACGATTCCCTCGTCATCGAGTTCACCGGCAACGAGAACAAGATCGCCGCGTTCATCGACCTCATCAGCCCGTACGGCATCCTCGAGACCGCCCGCACCGGCAACGTCGCCCTTTCCCGCGGTCTCAAGAAGGCCTCCAAGTAAACCCCTTTTTCCACCAAACACCATGCCTGCCAAAGTGTACACCGACAAGGATGCCGATCTCGGCTTCCTCAAGAACAAGACCCTCGCCGTCCTCGGCTTCGGTTCCCAGGGACATTCCCACGCGATGAACCTCCGCGACAGCGGACTCAACGTCATCGTGGGCCTGTACAAGGGTTCCAAGTCCGCCGCCGCCGCGAAGAAGAAGGGCTTCAAGGTCTATGAGACCGCCGAAGCCGTCCGTCGCGCCGACGTCATGCTCGTGGGCATCCCCGACATGAAACAGGCTGACGTCTGGGAAAAGGACATCGCTCCTAACCTCGGCAAGGGTGGCAAGACCGTCCTCTTCATCCACGGCCTCTCGATCCACTACAAGCTGATCAAGCCCGCGAAGAACGTCGACATCGCCATGGTCGCCCCCAAGGGCCCCGGCCACGTCGTCCGCGCCCAGTACGTCGAAGGCAAGGGCGTCCCCGCCCTCATCGCCATCCAGCAGGACGTCTCCGGCAAGGCCACCAAGACCGCCCTCGCCTGGGCCAAGGGCATCGGCTCGACCCGCGCCGGCGTCATCAAGACCTCCTTCAAGGAAGAAGCCGAAACCGATCTCTTCGGCGAACAGGCCGTCCTTTGCGGCGGTGCCTCCGAGCTCGTCAAGGTCGGCTACGAAACCCTCGTCGAAGCCGGCTACCAGCCGGAGATGGCCTACTTCGAGTGCCTCCACGAACTGAAGCTCATCGTCGACCTCATGGTCGAGTCCGGCATCTCCGGCATGCGCTTCTCGATCTCCGAGACCGCCAAGTACGGCGACATCACCCGTGGTCCCCGCGTGATCAACAGCGGCTCCCGCAAGGCGATGCGCGAGATCCTCAAGGAGATCCAGTCCGGCAAGTTCACCGCCCAGTGGGTCAAGGAATACAAGGGCGGCCTCAAGAACTACAACAAGCTCCTCAAGAAGGGCGAGAACCACCCGATCGAAAAGACCGGCCAGCGTCTCCGTTCCCTCATGCCCTGGGTCCAGAAGCGCAACATCCGCGGCGCCCAGGCCGAGTACACGACCAAGTAAGGGTCGCCGGGAAACCGGAAAACGAAGGGCCGACGCAAGTCGGCCCTTTTTCGTGCCCGCCTACTTGGCGGTGGGCGCCTTGCCCTGCGGGCTGCCGGGCAGGAATTCTTCGCGGCTGATGAAGCCGTCGCCATCGGCGTCGCGTCGCGCGAACCATTCCGCGGCGTCGGCCGCGGAGCGTCCCGCCGAGAACTCCGCGCGGGACAGCTTCCCGTCGCCGTCGACATCCAACTTCTTGAACAGAGCCGCCCGTTCGGCGGAGACTTCGGCCTTCGCCTTGCCCTTGCCCTTCCCCGTGGGC
>RFRI01000026.1 GCA_009924535.1 Verrucomicrobiota bacterium | reverse complement strand
AGTCAAAAATTAAAGAGAATTCCCGCGATACAAGCAACGGTTGAAGACATCTGCTTAGTGCATCCAAAAGAATATATAGATCGAATTAAGTGTGACAGTGCCACACCCGTTGGTGGAGATGCTGTCGCCTGGCTTGGCGGACGAGAGCAGGGGGTGGGCGAGGGTCAGGCGGGCACCGTCCTTCTCGCGGGGAGCGATGGCGACGACCTTGGCGGCTCCCTGGACTAACCCTGTGAACATCGGGAAATAAAAAGGGGCCTTCGCAGGCCCCGGAGGTCTTAGTTCTGCTTGCCGTCTTGGGCTCGCTTGGCGCGCTCTTCGGCTTCGAGCTTGGCGCGGACCGCGGCGCGTTCTTCTTCTTCGATCTGCTTCAGGCGGAGTTTCTTGCGCTCGTCTTCTTCGACGGCGCTACGCACTTCGTCTTCGACTTCTTCGGAGGCCTTCTTGAATTCGCGCTTGGCCTTGCCCAGGCCGCGGGCGAGCTCAGGGAGCTTGGAGCCGCCGAACAGGAGGACGACCACCACAAGGATGATAAGGGCGGTTTCGCCGTTGAGGAATGCGAGGGGGAGGTGCATGGTCTGAGAGGATTGGTGTGGATTAGTCCCTAAAGGTAAACCAATAATCACAAGGCCTCTCGCTCATGTCAACCCATGTCTCCCATCGTGATGTCTGGTACACCGGCCACGTGCAAGGGGTCGGTTTTCGTGCCCAAGTCCTCGGTTTGGCCCGTGGTTATGATGTGACGGGATATGTCCAGAACCTGTCCGACGGACGGGTCTACCTGCACGCCGAGGGCGACGAAGGCGAAGTCGAAGCCTTCACCGACCAGATCGCCAAGTCCCTCGATGGACACATCCGTGGCGAGGAGATCAAGACCTTCGCCGGCTTGCGCACCTGCCGCGAGTTCGCCATCCGTCGATGAGTCCCGCCATCTCCGTCCGCCATCTCACCAAGGATTTCCGCATCGGCATCCGCGGCCTCAAGCTGCGGGCCGTCGACGACCTTTCGCTCGAGGTCCCGCGTGGCCAGGTCTTCGGCTTGCTCGGGCCCAACGGCTGCGGCAAGAGCACCACGCTGAAGATCGTGCTCGGCCTCGTCGCCGCGACCGCCGGTGAGATCGGCATCCTCGGCCATCCTTCCGCGACGAGCGCCGCGCGCCGCCGTACGGGTTTCCTGCCGGAGGCTCCTTATTTCCATAAGTTTCTTACTGGCCGCGAACTCGTCCGCTACTGCGCCCAGCTCAGCGGTGTCGCCTCCGCCGACCTCGACGCGGCCGTCGAGGACGCCCTGGGCCTCGCCGCGATGACCGAGGCGGCCAGCCGGCCGATCGGCACCTATTCGAAAGGGATGCTCCAGCGTATCGGCTTCGCCCAGGCCGTGGTGCACGACCCCGAACTCGTGATCCTGGACGAGCCCACCGCTGGCGTCGACCCCGTGGGTTCCGCCGCGATCGGTCGCATGATCCATGCGATGCGCGCCAAGGGGAAGACCGTCGTCCTTTGCTCCCATCTGCTCGGCCAAGTCGAGCAGGTCTGCGACCGCGTGGCCATCATGGACCGAGGCAAGCTCGTCCTCGAAGGCGCCGTGGACGACGTCCTGGCCCGCCGCGACCGCCACGTGATGACGATCGAAGCCATGACGCCGGCCGCGAGGGCGGCCGCCGAGGCGGCCCTGGAGGCCCATGGCGCGAAGGTCACTTCCGTCACCCATCCCCGCCGCTCCTTGGAAGACCTCTTCCGTGAACTCGTGACCGGAAGTCGCGACGCCTGACATGAACGATTCCCTCCGCCGTACGCTCTGGATCTCCCGGGTGACCTTCCTGGAAGCCGTCCGCCAGCGTTTCTTCGCCTTCCTGCTGCTGCTCGGCGCCGCGATGGTGCTGTCGTCCGTGTCGCTCCGTGTCTTCGACTTCGGTCATGGCGAACTCAAGTTCATCGCCGACTTCGGATTCGGGGGCATGTTCTTCTTCGGCTCGGTGCTCGCGGTCGTCATGACCGCCCAGTTGTTCTTCAGCGAGATCGACAATAAGACCGCGCTGACTCTCCTGGCCAAGCCCTTGAGCCGTGCCGAATTCCTGCTGGGCAAGTTCTGCGGCGCCTGGGCCGTGCTGGGCGTCTTCATCGTCGTGCTGGCCGGGTTGCAGGGCATCGTCCTTTGGGCCCGCGAGCAGGAGCTGATCGCCTTGGCGGAGCAGTCGGGCAAGCTCCCCGCTACCTTCAGCGTCGGCGGTCTCGGTCAGTTGATCCTGATGCAGTGGCTTCGCCTGGGGGTGGTCATCGCCATCGTCCTCGCGATCTCCGCCTTGGCCCGCACGTACTCCGCGTAGACATTCGGTTTTGCAAACTGGAGTGCCGCAATAAGGCCATCCTTCGCCGCCATGTTTGGGGCGGCGGTGATATCCGGCGCACGTGTCGCGAAGTACTCCCCCGGATCCAGTTGCACCTGATCCCACGGCGGGTTCCCAAGGACGCAATCGAAGCCTCCCCGCGCAAAGACCTCGGGGAACTCGACCGGCCAGTGGAAGAAGCGCCCCTTGGTTGCTGGTCGGCGTGCTGATCCTCGGGGCCGGGGCTTTGGCGGAATCGTCTTGGCGTCGGATTCGTCCGAACATCCCCGAGATCGGACGCAAGGAGCTTGAGCCGACCTTGGGTCAAGGAGTGCTGCTCGGCGTCCTGGGGGGGCTGCGCACGGTCGTCGCCGACATCGCCTGGATCCGCAGCTATGTCTTCTGGGAACGCCGCGATCGCCCGGGCTGCGAAGCCCTCATGCGCACCGCGTGCACGCTTGATCCGCACGCCCGTTACTTCTGGGAGAACGCCGGTCTTCGTATCGGACTCGACATGGCGCATTGGGAAATCCGGCGTCGCGGTGGTTATGCCAAGGTGCCGGCCGAGACCCAGGATCGGCTCTTCCGTCAATACGGCCAACGCGGGCTCGATGTCCTGGAAGAGGGTATGGCACATGCGCGCAATCGGACGTCTTTGCTGCTGGCCGCAGGTTTCTTGGCCGAAGGTAAGCTCAAGGATCTCCGGCTCGCCGCCGACTATTACCGCCAGGCCGCCGAAGCTCCCGACGCTCCGTGGTATGCCGCGCGGATCTGCGCCGATTTTGAATGGGGTGACGGTCGTAAGGCCGAGGCCTACCGATGGTATCGCCACTATTGGGAGACGCGGATGCGTTCCAAGGAAGACGGCTTCCCCGAGGATCTGATCAGGCTGCGCAAGATGGAGTCCGAGCTTTTCCTCGGAATCCTCCAACGCATCCCGCGACAGGCCTGGGAGCGCTGATCAGAACGGCTCGTCCGATTTCTTCTCCGCCAGGGCACCCTTGGGGGCGCGTGGCTTGCGGGGAGGGAATTCGAACCACCAGCCCTTCTGCTTGTCGGCGACAAGGAAGGCTTCGAAGGTGCGCTTGGTGCGATTGGAGACGAACTTCTTGAGCCCGGTCTTGCCCTCGTTGAGGAGCCTGCGGACATCGTCGGCCGAGATCGGACACTTGAGCATCTCGGCATTGAGACTGAAGGTCTTCTTCGCGCCGGCCTCCTGGGCCTTGTGCGGGCAGACGCGATAACCGGCGGTCGGTGTATGCTGGACGGCGAGGCCGCTGACAGGGCAGGGGCCGAGGATCGGCCATTCGGCATCAAACGCGTCAGGATTGCCGTCGGCTCCTTCGCGAGGCGGGAAGTAGAGGACGGCCTTGAGCTTGCCGCTCGGTGCCTTGGGCTTGGTCTTGCGAGGTGCCTTGGCCGGCGCGGCTTCTTCGCCTTCGGCGGCAGGGGCAGGGGCGGTCTCGGTCTTCTCTTCGGTGCCACGAGGCTTGATCGTGTCCGGGTCGACGAGGTCGATGTAGCCCGTGAAGTTCTTGCCCGACTTCATCGAACGGAAGTCGGAGAAGGGCCCGATGCGGCGCTTCTCGATCAGTTCGGCGACTTCGGTCGGCGTGATCGTGTGGCCGTTCATGCCGACATAGATCGTCAGCTTCGGGCGGTCCGTCGTGCCGACCGTGTCCTGGGAGAAGTATTTCTCGCCGTCGGTCTGCAGCGGCTTGCCGTCGGTCGGTGAAAGGACCTGCGGATCGAGTTCGCTCGAAGGAGGCTTCACGGCGCCTTTCTTCACGATGATCTCAAGGAGCGCCTTGATCTCCTTCATGAATTCGCGCGGGCCCATCTTGCCATGCTCGATCTGCTTGAGCTTGTATTCCCACTCGCCGGTCATCTGGGGTTCCGTGAAGACGCCCATTTCCTTGGCGTGCAGGAACTGATGGAGCTGGAAGGCCTTGGCGAGGGGGACGAGTTCCTTGCCCTGACGTTCGATGTAGGTCTTCGAGAGGAGTTCTTCGATCGTGGCGGCGCGGGTCGCGGGCGTACCGAGGCCGCGCTCCTTCATCGCTTCGGCGAGGGCTTCGTCGTCGACGAGCTTGCCGGCGTTTTCCATCGCGCCGAGGAGCGAGGCTTCGTTGTAGCGGGCCGGCGGCTTGGTCGCGTCTTCCTTGACGTCGACGCCGTGGACCTTGGCCTTGGCGGGAGAACCATCGGCGGAAGCCAGGGCGGGGAGGCTCGCGGAGCCTTCCTTGTCCTTATCTTCTTCGGCTTCGGCTTCCTGGCCCCAGACGGCGCGCCAACCGGCCACGACGAGCACTTTGCCCGTCGTGCGGAAATTGTGTTCGCCGACCTGGGTCGTGCGGACGGTCTCCTCGAACTCGGCCATCGGGAAGAAGACGGCGACGAATCGACGCACGACGAGGTCGTAGATCTTCTGTTCTACGTCGGTCAGGCCGTGCGGGACGGTACCGGTCGGGATGATCGCGAAGTGATCGCTGACCTTCTTGTTGTCGAAGACACGGCGGCCGGCGGCATCGACCCAGCCGCTGCGGAGCGCTTCCTTGGCGAAGACGCCGGCGGGGTGCGCCCCTTCGAGCGATTGCAGGGCCGCCTTGGCGTTCGGGAGGTAATCCTCCGGCAGGTACTGGGAATCGGTACGAGGATAGGTGAGCGCCTTATGCTTTTCGTAGAGGGCTTGGGCGACGCCCAAGGTGGTCTTGGCCGAGAAGCCGAAGCGACGGTTGCCTTCGCGCTGGAGGGTCGTGAGATCGAAGAGACGGGGAGCGCTTTCCTTCTTCGGCTTGCGTTCGTCGGTGACGACGCCGGTGCCGATCTTGATCGATTCCTCGGCCACCTTGCGGGCTTGGGTTTCGTCGTAGAAACGTTCGGCTTCCTTGCGGTCGGTGACGCCGGGCACCTGGGCGGCGCCGCGGTATCCGCCGTTGGAGATACCGAAGTCGCCTTCGATCTTCCAGAAGGTCTTCGGGATGAAATTACGGATCTCCAGCTCGCGCTTCACGATGAGCATGAGCGTGGGGGTCTGGACGCGGCCGACCGAGAAGACCTCGCGCTTGGCGCCGCCGATGATGATGGTCGAGAAACGGCTGGCCGTCATGCCCACCAACCAGTCGGCCTGGGAGCGGCAGATCGCCGCGTCGAGCAGGCCTTGCTTGGCGGAGGCGGGCAGCAGGTGTTCGAACGCCTCGGCGATGGCCGAGTTCGTCATGCTCGCCAGCCAGAGGCGCTGGCAGGGCAGCTTGCACTTCGCGAGCTGGTAGACGTAGTGGAAGATGAGCTCGCCTTCGCGGCCGGCGTCGCAGGCGTTGACGACCGTGCCGACGTCGGGGCGGCCGAGGAGCTTCTTCAGCAGTTTGTAGCGGTCGCCGTTGTTACGCTCGCTGATGACGGCCTTCAGGATGTCGGGGCTGGCGGTGCCGTCGAACTTGGCCGGGTCGATCGGGAGATCCTTGAGGGTCCAGCGCTTGAACTTCGGGTCGATGTCATCCGGATCCACGAGGCGTACCACGTGGCCGATGGAAGAGCTGATCACCCACTTGTCGTTCTCGAAGTAATCGCTGGTGGCCTTGGGTACCTTGAGGACCTTGGCGAGATCGGTCGCCACCGAGGGCTTCTCGGCGATGACCAGGATCTTGGAACCGGCGGGGGCGGAAACTTCGTCGGACGACTTGGATGATTTCTTGCGCATGCGTAGGATGATAACCGATTGTCAAATCCGGTTACATTCCCTGCTCGGCGAAGGAGTCATCAAGGGCGGCGATCAGCGTGGAAATCGTGGCGTCGGTCTCGTCTCCCATGTTGGAGATGCGGAACGTCTTGCCCTTCAGCTTGCCGTAGCCGCCGTCGATCACGAGCTTGTGGCGCGACTTAAGGGTCTTGTTCAGGCGCTCGAGGTCGGCGTTGCGGTCGTTCTTGAAGCAGTTGAGGCCGCGGGTGCCGAACTTGAGCTCGGGCAGGAGCGAGAAGCCCTTGGCCAGGCCCCAGGCACGCATGCGCTCGTTGAGGCGGATGTGGCGGGCGTAGCGGTTGTCGAGGCCTTCGGCTTCGATCTCGAGGAGGCGCTGCTGCAGGCCGTAGAAAAGGGAGATGCAGGGCGTCGAGGGGGTCATGCCCTTGACGTGGTTGTCATGGAACTCGATCAGGTCGAAGTAGTAGCCGCGGTCGGGGGACTGCTTGGCGCGTTCGCGGGCGCGTTCGCTCACGGCGAAGATCGCGAGGCCCGGGGGCAGGGCGAGGGCCTTCTGGGAGCCGGTGAGGAAGATGTCCACGCCGAGCTCGTCCTTCTTGATCGGGATGGTCGAGAAGGAGCTGACCGTGTCGGCGATCGAGATCACGTCGGGGAACTCGCGGACCACGGCCATGATGTCGGCGATGGGCGAGAGGGTGCCGGTGGAGGTCTCGGAGTGGATGAAGGTGATGCAGTCGAACTTGCCGGTGGCGAGGGCCTTGCGGACGGCTTCCGGGTCGACGGGCTTGCCCCAGTCGAACTGCAGGGCTTCGGCGTACTTGCCGCAGCGCTTGGCGACATCGTTCCACTTGTCGGAGAACGCGCCGTTCATGCAGTTGAGCACGCCCTTGCGGCAGACGTTGCGGAGGGCGCCTTCCATCACGCCCCAGGCGGAGCTCGTGGCGAGATAGACCGGGTCCTGGGTGTAGAACATGGCCTGCAGTCGAGGCTGCATGTCATTGTACAGCTTGACGAAATCGCCGGAACGATGGCCGACCATGGGTTTAGCCATGGCTTGGGTGATCGAATCGGAGACGGTCAGGGGTCCGGGTATATATAGACGATAGCTCATCGTTGGAAGGTGGTCAGGAGGGAGGTGGGGACATCGGGGTTTTCGAGGCGGACGATGCGACGGTTGCCCTCGGCAAGGGTGGCGGTCCGGGGTTTCCAGGTCGAGGCGGCAGATTCTTCGACCTCGGTGAAGGACATGATGACCAGCAGGTCGCCCGGCTTGCCCAGGTGGGCTGTGGCGCCGTTCAGGCAGACCTCACGGGTGCCGGCGGGGGCGGGGATGGCGTAGGTCTCGAAGCGCTCCCCGTTGGCCAGGTTGCCGATGAGGATCTTCTCGTAAGGCAGCATGCCGACCAGGGCCATGAGTTCCCGATCGATGGCCAAGGAGCCCTCGTAATCGAGCCGGGCCGCGGTGACCTCGGCTCGGAGAAGTTTGGTGCGCAACAGGTGTACGAGCATGGCGCTGGGTCGTCCTTCTCAATCGGGATGGTTGCCTTCGTCAAACAACTTTGCATCAATTCGTCCATGGCCGCCAAGCATCGAGGGTTCTTTTCCTCCCTTGGAGAGGCCGTGGCCGGATATGCCGTAGACGTAGTCTACGAGCGCCGGAAAGGGCCGGGGGCGACCTTGCTCGGGGCCTTCCTGAAGGTGCTTTCGTGGATTTTCGAGGTCTTGGTCCGTCTGCGCCTGTGGCTGTATCGCAACCGTCTTTTCCGCGACACGCCGCTCGGATGCAAGGTCGTGGTCGTAGGTAATCTCACCGTCGGCGGTACCGGGAAGACCCCCATCGTGCTGAAGATGGCGCGCGTGCTGACGGCCCGCGGTCGCAAGGTGGCTATCCTTTCGCGCGGTTACAAGGGAGCTTCCGATTCGATGCTGAAGCGATTCTGGCGCTGGCTGACGCAAGGCAGCCGCCCCGATCCGCTCGTGGTTTCGGACGGCAAGTCGGTCCTGGTGGGTCCCGACGAAGCGGGCGACGAGCCTTACATGCTCGCCCAGAATCTCTGCGGCGAAGGCGTGATCGTCATCGTCGACCGTGATCGCGTCGAAGGTGGTCGCTTCGCGCTGCGACGATTCGGCGTGGACACGATCCTGCTGGACGACGGCCTCCAGTATCTGCCGCTGCGCGGACAGATCAACCTGCTCCTCGTCGACAGCCGCGATCCGTTCGGCAATGGTTCGCTCCTGCCCCGCGGCGTGCTCCGCGAGCCGATCTCCAACCTGAGCCGCGCTTCCTACGTCTTCGTGACGAAGTCCGTCGGCCCGCCCGCTCCGGCTTTGGTGAGCCTGATCCGCCGACATAACCCCAAGGCCGAAATCATCGCCTGCTCGCATAGCGCCCGTGAACTGGTCGAGGTCGAGGGACCGAAGCGCCTGCCGATGTCCGATCTCAAGGGGCGACGCGTGGCGGCCTTCTCCGGGATCGCGACCCCGGAGCGTTTTGAGGAGATCCTGACCAATCAGGGCGCCACGATCGTCGCCAATCGTCGTTTCCTCGATCACCATGCCTTCGCGGATGAAGACCTCGACGAGGTCCT
The DNA here is from genome assembly GCA_009924535.1 of Verrucomicrobiota bacterium. GTDB lineage: Bacteria > Verrucomicrobiota > Verrucomicrobiia > Opitutales > UBA953 > UBA953. The sequence continues at coordinate 2,495 of RFRI01000026.1, read as the reverse complement.
CGAACAGGCCATGCAAGCCAAGGCTGAGATGATCATCACGACCGAGAAGGACGCCGTCCGACTGCAGGCGCGCTTCCGCCCTCCGATCCCGCTGATGTTCGTCCGCCTTGAGGTGGAGATCCTCGGCGATGCGGAGGGATTCAATGCGGCCGTCGAACGGATCTGCCTAGGGCCTTCTATTTCTCCGTCTGCTCCGTGAGGCGAGCGTGGGCGGCCTTGGCGGCCAGCTGCAGGAAGGTGTCCTGGGCCCCAGGAGCCAGTCGGCCCATGGGTTCGCAGGCTAAGTAGGTGCCATCCGGGGACAACGCCTTGGCGTCGCCTTGGCGGTCGCGGTAGACCATGAGGATCTCCTCTTCGACGCGTCGACGGACGTGGGGGGCACGCAGCGGGAAGACGCATTCGATGCGCCTTTGGAAATTACGCGGCATCCAGTCGGCGCTGCCCATGAGGAGGATCGGCTGGGCGTCGGCATTCTCGAAGCGGAAAAGCCGGCTGTGTTCGAGGAAGCGGCCGAGGAAGCTCCGGACCCGGATATTGTCGCTCTTCCCTGTGATGCCAGGCTTGAGGCAGCAGATGCCGCGGACCACGAGTTCGATGCGGACTCCCGCCTGGGATGCCTCGTAGAGCGCGTGGATGACGTCGGGGTCGACGAGACTGTTCACCTTGGCGAAGATCGTGGCGGGCTTGCCGGCCTTGGCGTTGGCGGTCTCGGCCTTGATGAGCTCCACGATGCGACGCGCGAGGTCGAACGGCGCGATCAGCAGATGCTTGAACTTAGGTCCGGCGAGGTTGCCGGTCAGGACGTTGAAGAGGAGTCCGACGTCCGCGGTGATCTCCTCGTTGCACGTGAGCAGGGAGAAATCGGTGTAGATGCGCGCGGTCTTGGGATTATAGTTGCCCGTGCCGAGGTGGGCATAGCGGCGAAGCCCGGTCTTCTCCTGCCGGACCACGAGGCAGGCCTTGCAATGCGTCTTCAGGCCGCCCAGGCCGTACACCACGTGGGCGCCGGCTTCTTCCAGCTGGCGGGCCCATTCGATGTTGTTGAGTTCGTCGAAGCGGGCGCGAAGCTCGACCAAGGCCGTCACCTGTTTGCCGTTCCGGGCCGCTTCCTTGAGGGCTTCCACCACCGGCGAATCGCCGCTGGTCCGGTAGAGCGTGAGCTTGATCGCGACGACGCTCTCGTCTTTGGCGGCCTGACGGATGAAATCGACGACCGGCGCGAAGGACTCGTAAGGGTGGTGCAGGATGATGTCCTGCTCGGCGATGCGCTCGTAGAGCTTGGCGGGGTCGGCGCACTCGGGGGGCACGACCGAGACGAAGCCGGGATAGAGCAGTTCGGGGCGGCCGATCATGTCGATCAGGCTGCCGAGGCGAAGCATGTTGACCGGCCCGGGGATGCGAAAAGCGTTGTCGGAGGTAAGTCCGATCGAACCGAGCAGCCACTGCATCTCGCCTTCGGGCACGTCGGCTTCGATTTCCAGACGGACAGGCGCTCCTTTGCGCAGGTTGCGGATCTCGTCCTCGATGGCCTCGAGGAGGTTGCCGGCTTCTTCTTCGTCGACGTAAAGGTCGCTGTTACGCGTGATGCGGAACGCCCAGGATCCCTGCAGTTCGAGTCCCGGGAAAAGCCGGTGGATGAAGAGCTGGATGACGTGGCTGAGGAAGGTGAAGCTCTTGCGGTCGGCGAGGCCAAGGATACGCGGCAGGATGCGTGGCACCGGGACGACCGCCCGACGAAGTTCGCCTGACGTCGGATCACGAAGCAAGGCGAGCAGGTAGAGTCCTCTGTTGGTCAGGACCGGGAAGGGGTGCGACGGATCGATCGCCAAGGGCGTCAGCGCCGGCAGGATATCGCGGTCGAAGCGAGGGGAAAGCTCGGACCTGGCTCCGTCGCCGAGCTGTTCCCTGGCCAGGACTTCGATGCCGTGGCCGGAGAGCGCCGGCAGGAGTTTCTGCTTCCAGCAAGCCTGCTGGGCTTCGACCAGTTCGCGGGCGCGGTTCAGCACATCCGTCAGGAATTCCTTGGTCGCCGGATGGCTGGCGGATTCCTGCTGCTGCATGATGCCGGCGACGCGGATCTCGAAGAACTCGTCGAGGTTCGAGCTCACGATGGAGAGGAAGCGGACACGCTCAAGGAGGGGGACGGAATCGTCTTCGGCGAGTTCGAGGACTCGACGGTCGAAGCTTAGCCAACTGAGTTCGCGATTGAACATGGAGATGTAAGGTCGCCCGCCGTGCCAGAATGGAACAGGGGACTCCGCTCATTAAACTCCTCTGACGACCGGCAGGCAAACAAATGCCCCGCCGACTTTGTTACATTATGGTGCCCGGGAGACGGCTGGCGTCCAAAAGACCTCCAATTCCTCATGATTCGCCAAGCGGAGCTTCGCCGCGGCCGGATGGGGATGGCGGACGACGTCGCCGCGTCCGAAGGTCGCCGCCAGTTTCTTGACCTCGTGCTTGGAGAGGCCGCGGGTCGGGACTTCGACCGATTC
>RFRI01000250.1 GCA_009924535.1 Verrucomicrobiota bacterium | reverse complement strand
ACGTTACGTCGAATTCAACCTCGTCTTCGACCGTGGGACGATCTTCGGGCTGCAGTCCGGCGGACGGACGGAATCGATCCTGATGTCCCTCCCGCCCCGTGTGCAGTGGCACTATGGACACCAGCCCGTCGCCGGCTCCCCCGAAGAACGTCTGCTCTCGCATTATCTGAAACCTCAGGATTGGCTGAAGGGGTCCTGATGAACTCCCGCGACCGCTTCCTCGCCGCCCTCCGCCGACAGCCCCATGACCGGGCTCCGGTCTGGATCATGCGTCAGGCGGGTCGCTACCTGCCGGAATACCGCGCCCTTAAGGCGAAGTCTGACTTCGTCACGATGGTCCGCACACCTGAACTCGCCGTCGAGGTCACGCTGCAGCCGCTTCGCCGTTTCCCGCAGCTGGACGCGGCCATCCTGTTCTCGGATATCCTCGTCATCCCCGAGGCCCTCGGCGTCGGTTATCGTTTTCGCGACGAAGGTGGCATCGCCATGGAGCGAGCGCTGGCTTCGCCCGCCGATGTCGCGACGCTGAAGCTCGAAGGCGCCGCCGACCGACTGCAGTACGTCTACGACGCCCTCGCCATCCTTCGTAAGGAGCTCGGCCTGAACAAGACTCTGCTCGGTTTCGCCGGCTCGCCCTGGACGCTCGCCTGCTACCTCGTCGAAGGTGGCGGTTCCGAAGACTTCCCGAAGACGAAAGCGCTGATCAAGGCCGACCCGAAGATGATGCACCGCATCCTCGAGATCCTGACCGACGCCGTCGCCCAATACCTCACCCGTCAGTTCGCCGCCGGCGCCGACGCGATCCAGATTTTCGACAGCTGGGCCGGCGCGCTGACCGGCGCCGATTACGAGGAGTTCTCGCTGCGCTACATCCGCGCGGTACTCGAACGCCTGCCCGCCGGCGCTCCCGTCATCCTTTATGCCAAGGGGAAGTCTCCGCAGGCCGCCGCGCTCGCCCAGACGGGCGTGCCGTGCCTCGGCGTCGATTGGACCATGCCCCTTTCCCAGGTGCGCCAGCTCGCCGGCCGCCCGATCTGCCTGCAGGGAAACCTCGACCCCGAGTTCATGACCGGCGAGCCCGCCGCGGCCGCCGCCGCGACCCAGGCCGTGCTGGCCGACAACGCCGGCGACCTCGGGCACATCTTCAATCTCGGCCACGGCATCACGCCGCAAGCCCGGATCGAGACCTTCCAGGCCGTCGTCGATGCCGTGGTTGCCTCCGGCGTTTGACATCGCCCGCCGTCCCGCCTCTTTTGCCCCTATGTCCCGCAAAGGTATCCTGCTGCTGAATCTTGGTTCGCCGAAGAGCACTTCCGTGCCCGACGTGCGCAACTACCTCCGTGAATTCCTGAACGACGACCGCGTCATCGACTACCCGGCCCCGCTGCGTTGGATTCTTTTGGAGGGTATCATCCTCCGGACCCGCCCGAAGAAGAGCGCCGCCGCCTACGCCAGCGTCTGGACCCCCGAGGGTTCGCCCTTGGTGGTCACGACCGACAAGCTGCGCGCCAAGCTCGAGAAGGCCACGGGCCTGCCGGTGATCATGGGCATGCGTTACGGTACGCCGTCCTGCGCCGAAGCCGTCGAGAAGGTGATCGCCGCCGGCATCGACGACCTGTTCGTGATGCCCCAGTATCCGCACTACGCGATGTCCTCCTACGAGACCGTCGTCGTCAAGGTGCAGGAAGAACTCAAGCGTCTCGCCCCTGGCCTGAAGTACCACGTCCTGCAGCCGTTCTATAACGATCCGGCCTATATCGACGCCTTGGTCGAGTCCGCCCAGCCTTGGCTGAGCAAGCCGTTCGACAAGCTGCTCTTCTCCTACCACGGCCTGCCGGAGCGCCACCTGCGCAAGGGCGACCCCTCGAAGGCCCATTGCATGAAGATGAAGGATTGCTGTTCCCATTACAGCCCCTGCCAGGCGACCTGCTATCGCCACCAGTGCGTCGAGATGACGCGTCTCTTCGTGGCCGCCGCCGGCCTCAAGGAGTCCCAATACGAACTCTCCTTCCAGTCCCGTCTGGCCGGTGAGAAGTGGGTCTCTCCTTACACCGACAAGCGTCTCGAAGCCCTGCCGGAAGAGGGCACCAAGAACCTCCTCGTCATGTGTCCCGCCTTCACGTCCGACTGCCTCGAGACCCTCGAGGAAATCCGCGAAGAAGGTAAGGAGACGTTCATCCATGCCGGCGGCGAGCACTTCGAACAGATTCCTTGCCTCAACGATTCCGACATCTACGTGAAGTATCTCGTGAACCGCGTGAATCACTGGAAGCCGGACCATCGCTGAAGGCGCGGTAGGGACAGCACCACGTGCTGTCCTCAGTACAAAGGTGCAAGCGTTAGGTATTGGCGGTTAGCGGTTGGCGGTTGGGCGCACAGAACTGATCTCAAAGGGAAACCGGAGACCGGATGATTGGCTGGCTGAACATCTCAGGTGGCGGGTGGCGGGAACTCTGCCCTCTGTCATCGGTCATCGATTGAGCCCTCCACTCAGACCATCCGCTAACCTCCGACCGCTTTATCCTGTTCTCAGAACAACCTCGCGATCGGCTTACCGCCGTCGGTGATCGGCACCGGGCGGGCGCCGGCCATGAGGTCGCGCGTGGTGTCGACCTGTAGCGCGGCGAGGATCGTGGCGTGGAAGTCCGGGATGCTGACGGGGTCCTTGACCACCGTCTTGGAGAAGTCATCGGTCTGGCCGTAGGCGCCGCAATGCTTGAGGCCGCCGCCGGCGAGGATCATCGAGAAGGCCGTGCCTTGGTGGCCGCGTCCGCCCTTGGCGTCGAACTCCGGCGGGCGACCGAACTCCGTGCCCACGACGACGAGGGTCTTGTCGAGCATGCCGGTGCGCTTGAGGTCCAGGATCAGGCCGGCGATGGCGTTATCCAGCTCGCGGATGAGGATATGCTGGTTGTCGATGCCGTCGTTGTGCACGTCCCAGCCGGAACCGTTGATGAAGTTGAGGTTGTGCGAGACTTCGACGAAGCGCACGCCGCCCTGGATGAGGCGACGGGCGAG
>RFRI01000249.1 GCA_009924535.1 Verrucomicrobiota bacterium | reverse complement strand
CTGCGCTGCAGCGCGGCATCGCGCTGCGCAATCCCTATGTCGACCCGATGCATCTGATGCAAGTCGATCTGCTGCGTCGCTGGCGCGCCAAGGGTGCGCAGGATCGAGAGTTGTTCGAAGCGCTGCTCGCCAGCATCAACGGGATTGCGCAGGGCCTGCAGACGACGGGTTGACCTCCGCCTGCGGGTCGTCATCGAGCACCGACCGCGCCGGCGCGTCGAGATCGTCGAATTGGTCGTTGTTGACCGCCCAGAAAAACGCCCAGGCGCCGACGCCGAGCAGCAGGAGTATCGCCGCGCAGCGCCGCACGATCTTATTCCGCGTCGTTCTCGCCGTTGTCCACCTCGGAGTCGTCTTCGCCGTCTTCTTCGCCCGGGGTCTCGTTGTGCACGAGCTTGCGCTTGTTCTGCTGGACGGGCGTGAGGCCGACGACGATCGCTCGGCCGCTGCGCTTGGGTTCGTTGTCGCGCGTGCTGATGTGCGCCAGGGCCTCGATGGCCTTGGTGATGGTGGCGATGCCGATCTCGGGGTGCTCGAGCTCGCGGTAGCGGTACTGGAGGAGCAGCTTGATCTTATGGCCGTGGAAGAGGAAGTTCTCGGCGCGGCGGACCTTGATGAAAAGGTCATGCACGTCGATGCGAGGACGGAGCTTGATCTCCTTCACCTTCGACGCGGTCTTCTGGTGCTTGTTCTTCTTGGCCTCTTCGTAGAGGTATTTGCCGTATTCCTGCAGCTTGCAGACGGGCGGCACGGCGGTCGCGGCGATCTCGATGAGGTCGACGCCGAACTCGCGGGCGAGGTCGAGCGCCTGCTGCGTCGGCATGACGCCCATCATCTCGCCCTTGGGAGAGATGACGCGCACTTCGGTCGCGCGGATGCGGTCGTTGCGCTTGGGCCCTTTGTCTTCTTTGCGGAAGTTGCCGCGATTCTGTCCCGCGTTGTTATTCTTCGGGCGGGGGCTTTTAGGACGATATGGCGAAGGCATTAGGTACTGCGGAGGTGTCTGGCGGATAAACTCCCCGTTTGTCGCCGATGGTTCAAGCACCGATTATCCTCGTGGCGACCGGTGCTCACCGTCCGCTCACTTCGCGGCGGCGATCGCTTCGAGCAGTTGCTTGCCGTGGGCGGCGGCCTCTACCTTCGGGACGATGCCGACGAGTTTGCCGTCGCCGTCGAAAAGATAAGCGGCCCGGAGGGGGCCGAGGTACTTCTTTCCGTACATGGACTTTTCGACGATGGCATCGAGGGCCTGAGAGAAGAGGTCCTCGGGATCCGCGACCAGGGTGAACTTGTAGCCGTGCTTCGCAGCGTACTTGGCATGGGAGGCGCAGGTATCCCGCGAGACGGCAATTAACCTAAACCCTTGTCTGACAATGGCTTTCTCGTTTTTACCCATCTCGGCGGCCTGTTTATCACAGGCGGACGTGTTATTGCACATATAGACGGAAACGATGGTCGGTCCGTCCAAAAGACCGGCAAACGGGCCGTTGACGGGTTTACCGTCGACCAGGGCGTCGACTTTGAAGGTCAGTTTGGGCTTTTTTCCAAGGGAAAGCATGGTTTTTAGGATTGGGTACAGGGCAGGGGAGTGGGCTTGGGCGGGATTGTCAAACGACCAGCCCGATCCGCCGCTGGTCACAAAGTGAGCTCATCTCGGCTTCCGCGGCCCTTTCCCCTTTACAAGTCCCCCCGTACGCCCTTTGTTCCGACCCTTTCCGCCATGCAAAAGACCCGCAAGTCAGTCTCCAAGCGCTTCAAGGTGACCGGTACCGGCAAAGTGATGCGCCGTTCCCCGAACGCCCGCCACCTGCTGAGCTCCAAGTCCCGCAAGCAGCGCCGCCGCGCCAACAAGTCCAAGCGCGTCGACTCCGGCTTCGAGAAGAAGATGCTGGCTTCGATGCCCTTCGCCTAAGCCGGCGATCTCCCTTTGGCCGAACGGGTGTTCATTAAGGCGACCCCGAGGCCACTAACCCAAACCCAAACCAAATACCAACATGCCTAGAGCAACCAATGGCCCGGCCACCAAGGCCCGCAAGAAGCGCGCGATCAAAGCCGCCAAGGGCTACTTCGGAAACAAATCCCGTCTGTACGTCTACGCCCTCGAGGCCGTTCAGCGCGCGCAGAAGTTCGCTTATCGCGACCGCCGCAAGAACAAGTCGACGTTCCGTCAGCTGTGGATCGTGCGTCTCAACGCCGCCTGCCGTCCCCTCGGCATCTCCTACAGTCGTCTGATCTCTGGCCTGAAGAAGGCCAACATCACGATGGACCGTAAGAATCTGAGCGAACTGGCCATCCATGACGCCCCCGCTTTCGAAGCGATCGTCAAGAAGGCCCAGGCCGCGCTCGCCTAAGACGACGGACACGTCCCTTTACGAAGCCCCGGCCCTCCGGGGCTTCTTTGTTTTACGGTGCTTTCGCTTGCCGACTTTCTCCGCCAACGCACAAATCAACCCATGCAGCAGCAGCTCGCCCAACTCGTCGCCGCCGCCACCCAGGAAGCCTCCGCCGTCGCCACCCGCGCCGAGCTCGAGGCCTTCAAGGCGCGCGTCGTCGGCCCCAACGGCTCCCTGACCCAGGTGATGAAGGGCATGGCCACCCTCTCGAAGGAAGAACGCCCGGTCGTGGGCAAGCTGATCAACGAGGCGAAGAAGTCCGTCGAGGAACTCCTCGCCGCTCTCCTGGTCAAGGTCGAGAACGCCGAAATCGCCGCCGCCCTCGGCGCTTCCGTCGACCCGACCCTCCCGAGCCCCGACGCTCCGGCGGGCTCGCTCCATCCGCTTTCCCGCACGCGCGAACGTATCCTGGCTTCCTTCCGCAAGCTGGGCTTCGTCGTCGCCGATGGCCCCGAGGTCGAGACGGAGTGGCATTGTTTCGACGCGCTCAACACGCCGGCCGATCACCCAGCCCGCGATATGCAGGACACGCTCTACATGCCGAAGGCGTTCCGTTCCGCCGACGCTCCGCGCAAGGCCGACGAGGCGATCCTGCTCCGCACGCACACGTCCAGCGTGCAGGTCCGCACG
>RFRI01000248.1 GCA_009924535.1 Verrucomicrobiota bacterium | reverse complement strand
TGGCCTGTGCAAAGGTGCAAAAGTGAGCGGCAAGATTCAGGTGGCGGGTGACGGCCACCGGGGCATCGGCCACTCAGGGGTCGGCCTATCAGCCATTGGCTATCGGCTTCGGGATCCCGCGGCTGACCCCGAACGGACGGGGGCCTGACCTCCTGATTCCTGTGCCCGTCACCCGGCACCCGATAATATACCCCCAGCCAATCATCCGGTCTCCGGTTTCCCCTTGATTGGCGCCTCCGGCTGGGTTGCGAATAACTCCGGCTTCCCTCGCTGGGGTGGTTGGAGTCTCTTGGGGGCCTATGGCCAAAGTTGACCTCGAAGTCGTCCAGAAGATCCTGAAGGAGAATGGCGTCGATGTGCGCCTCGCCGCCGAGATCCTCAACCAGCTGCGCGATGTCGTGGCCGAAGACGCCGTCGAGCGCGAGAAGCCGGCCAAGAAGCAGATGCTCGTCCTGGTCAGCGAACCCGAGGAGGGCCTGCCCAAGGACCTGACCGGTTGGGTCGTGCAGCTGCTCGAGGACGACGATCCCACGGAGGTCTCCGCCAAGATCGTCGACGTCGCCAAGGCCTTCAACGAATCGCCCAAGGGACAGCGCGTGCCGGTCGAGTCGTTCGGCGATGCCGTGCAGAGCATCTCCGGAAAACTTTTCAAGGAGAGCGACCTCTGGATCAAGACGCGCGAGCCCGTGCGGATCATTCCCGTGAAGAATTCGATCGGTCGTCGTCGTCGCGACTAAGCGAGATGTTTCCGCCGTATTTCCAGAATGGGGTTCTGGAAAAAGCGAATTTTGACGCACTTTTTAGGCGTTTTAGGGCAGTTGATTGCTCTCGCCTCAGCGAGGGGGGGTGGGGTAACTTGACCCCCTACTATGAAGTTCAAAAACTTCCCTATCTACCGCATCGAGTGGGTGACCTCCACCTTCCTGATCGGCACGGCCTTCCTTTCGCTGACCGTCGTGCCTTGGTTCCTTTGGACCCAGTTCAACCTGCCGGCTGACGCCGCCAACAAGGTCCACGGCTGGGGTTTCATCTGGGCCCTGTTCGTTTTCTACTACTACGCGACCGGTTTCGGCATCACCCTGGGCTACCACCGCCTGTTTTCGCACATTTCCTTCAAGGCCAAATGGCCGGTGAAGCTCTTCGTCCTCCTGTTTGGCGCCGCTTCCTTCGAGAATTCGGCCCACGATTGGTGCGCCGACCACCGCGTCCACCACAAGCACGTGGATGAAGACGAAGACCCGTACGATATTTCCAAGGGCTTCTTCTACGCCCATATCGGCTGGCTCCTCTTCCGCCTCAAGCCGCCGGCCCCCATCACCAACGTCAAGGACCTCGAAGCCGACCCCCTCGTCATGTGGCAGCACCGCTACGTCCAGTGGATCGGCGCCTTCGTGGGCTTCGTCTGCCCGGCCGCCCTCGGTTACGGTTACGCGTCCCTCATGGGTTACGCCAATCCGGGCATGACCGCCCTGGCCGCCTTCCTCATCGCCGGCCTCCTCCGCACCGTCGTCGTCCAGCAGGGCACCTTCTGCATCAACTCCCTCTGCCACATGATCGGCCGTCGTCCGTATTCCACGGACCACAGCGCCCGTGACAGCGGCCTGGTCGCGCTCCTCACCTTCGGCGAGGGCTACCATAACTATCACCACGAGTTCCAGCACGACTACCGCAACGGCGTGAAGCCTTGGCAGTTCGACCCCACCAAGTGGATCATCTGGACGCTCTCCAAGGTCGGCCTCACCCAGGACCTGCGCCGCGTGCCGGACTCCCGCATCATGGCCGCCGAGCTCAAGGAAAAGAGCCGCACCCTCGGTCACGACATCGATTCTCTCGCCGCCCGCCTCGACGAACGCACCCGCGCGCTCAAGGCCAAGTCGATCGCCGCCGCCCACGAGCTCGCCAAGGAGCTCGCGCTCCGCGCCGAAGCCCTCAAGGAAGCCGCCGCGACCAAGGCCGAAGTGGCCCAGGAAACGATGGTCGAACTGCGCGGCCTGCTCAATCAGGCGGCCTCGCACCTCGAATCCCTGCGTCGCGCCGACGCCGGCTCCGCCGCCTAAGCGTCGTTCGCCTAGGACCGCAGTCCCTGGATCAGCTCGAGGACCTTCGCCTCGATCTGAGGCAGGGCTTCGTCCGGATGGGCGCAGTCGATGTCGTGCACGGTCCAGTATTCGATGCGCTCGGCCCACTCCGGGTGTGATTGCAGCATCATCGCGTGATGCTCGTCCTTCTTGAGGGCGATGGTCCGATGGGCCCGTTCCAAGTCCTCCCGGCGGAGCTGGGTAGGCGCCGGGCCGGTCAGGTCGAGGGGGATGCCGAGCTCGCGGAGGCGCCTTTCGGTGTCCCGGGAAATGAGGGTCGGCTCATCTGCCACCAGGGAGGTCAGGAGGCCGCGGGAAAAGGCCCGGGCGGGGTGGCCCATCCGGCTGGCGTGCCAGTTGAACAGGGCCTCCGCGTGGCGGCTGCGGTAGAAGTTCCCCGTGCAGACGAACAGGGTGAGGGGGCCAGAATCTGCGCTTGTGCGGTGGGACATGCCGGGTAGAGTCCCCGCAACCTAACCTCACTGCCATGGTACGCAATCTGTTCGTTCTCTCCCTCCTTTCCTTCGCTGTCGTCGGTTGCATGGGCCCTGCCAAGGGTCCCTCCCCCGTCACCGACGGCGCCGCCACGGACCTCGCTCCGATCGCCGCGACCCCCGTCGCCGTGACTCCGGTCCTGGCTCCTGAGCCGGCTCCGGCCGCCGCCAAGAAGGCCGCTCCGACCAAGGCCAAGGGCAAGCTGCCCCTCAACAGCAAGAGCAGCAAGTAAGCCGAACGGCTTACATCAACGACACTTCGGTGACGAAAGTGTCGACCTGACCGGGCTCCGCAAAACGGAGCCCGTTCTTGTGTTCAGGGCTGTTGGGCGGGCCCATCCACGGTTCGACGCAATAGTACGGCGCTTCGGGATCGGGCGTCCAGGTGACGACGCTCGCCCAGCTGCCGGGAATCGCCTCTTCGCCGACCTTGATGGTGATGTCTTCCTCGCCCGACTTCGGGCCGAAGCTGAGCGT
>RFRI01000247.1 GCA_009924535.1 Verrucomicrobiota bacterium | reverse complement strand
ACGATCCGAATAACCTCCACGTCTCCCTCGCCGCCCCCGTCGACGCCGCGAATTGGGAACAGGACCCCGACGTGCTCGACACCTGGGCTTCCTCCTGGCTGTGGTGCCTCGCGACCATCGGTTGGCGCAAGCCCGGCGAGACGACCGAAGAACTGAAGCATTGGTATCCGACCGGCGCCTTGGCGACGGGTCCGGACATCATCTTCCTCTGGGTCGCCCGCATGATCATCGCCGGCCTCGAACTGCACGGCCCGGAAAAGAAGACGCTCACCGACGACGAGATCCGCCAGCGCGTCCCGTTCAGGCGCGTCTACTTCAACGGCATCATCCGTGACAAACTCGGCCGGAAGATGTCCAAGTCCCTCGGCAACTCGCCCGAGCCCCTCGACCTCATCGCGAAATTCGGCGCCGACGGCCTCCGCTTCGGCCTGCTGTCCATCGCCCCCAAGGGCCAGGATATCCTCTTCGACGAGGATCGCGTCGGCCAAGGCCGCAATTTCTGCAACAAGCTCTGGAACGCCGCGCGCTTCCGCCAGATGTCCGGCCCGATGGCCGATAACTCGACGCTGGCCGCCGTGGTCAGCCGCATCAAGGCGGCGCAACTCGACGATGACGACTTCGCCATCCTCCAAGGCCTCGCCGAACTGACCGACAGCACGACCAAGAACCTGGACGAACACGAGTTCACAGCCTATGCGCAGGGCCTCTATTCGTTCTTCTGGGGCGATTTCTGCGACTGGTACGTCGAAGCCTCCAAGGCGCGCCTCAAGGACCCGACCCTCGTCGACAACTGTCTCGCGGTCCAGGACCTCGTCCTCCGCCAGTTCCTCCTGCTCCTCCACCCGGTCGCGCCGTTCATCTCCGAAGAACTCTGGCACCTCCTTGGTTACGGGCCGGAAAAGGACTTCATCCAGAACCATCACACCGGCTCCGGTGGCGATCTCCTCCGCGTCCTCCGCGAGAACGGCATCAAGATGAGCGCCGCCAAGGTCGCCGACGTCGCCCTGCTCCGCGAATTCGTCGCCTCGGTCCGCGGCCTCAAATCGCAGGCCAACCAGGCGACACGCCGCGACTCGGTCATCACGATCGTCGCCAAGGACGCCACGGCCAAGACGCTGCTGGATTCGAACCGCGACAAGCTCAGCAGCATGGCCGGCCTCGCCGAGATCGGTTTCGTCGATTCCGCCGGCGAGCGCACCGGTTCGCTCACCTCGCTCGGCACGGTCTTGCTCGAGCTTTCCGGTACGGTCGATGTGGCCGCCGAAAAGATCCGCCTCGCCAAGGAGCTCGCCAAGCTCGAACAGGCGGTCGCCGCCGGCGAAGCCAAGCTGACCAATGAGGCGTTCGTCTCGAAGGCGCCGCCGAAGATCCTCGATGGCGCCCGGAAGCAGCTCGACGAAGCCAAGGCCAAGCGCGACGAGATCGCGCGCATGCTCGCCACGCTCGGCTAAGATGATCACGACCCGGCTTCACCCCGACAAACAGTCCGCCGCGCAGGCGATTGCCCGGGAGATAGCCGACCTGATCGAGATACGCTCGAAATCGGGCAAGCCTACCGTCTTAGGACTGGCGACCGGCTCGACCCCGTTGCCCCTGTACGCCGAGCTCATCCGCTTCCATCGCGAAGAGAAGCTGAGCTTCCGCTCGGTCATCACCTTCAACCTGGATGAATACGTTGGCCTCGGCCCCACGCATCCGCAGTCGTACCGGTTCTTCATGGAGGAAAACCTTTTCCGCCATCTGGACATCCCTGCGGCCAACATCCACATCCCGGACGGACTGGCGAAGGATGCGGAGCGGAATTGCGCCGACTACGAAACCGCCATCCGCGCCGTCGGCGGGATCGACCTGCAGATCCTCGGCATCGGCCGCACAGGTCATATCGGGTTCAACGAACCACCTTCCGCCGCCGAGACCCGCACCCGCCGGGTCCTCCTCGACGAGGTGACCCGTCGCGACAACTCGGTCTTCTTCGGCGACCTCGCCCAGGTTCCGCACGGTGCCCTGACGATGGGCGTAGCCACGATCCTCGAAGCTCGTCAGGTCGCGCTCATCGCCATCGGTGAAGCCAAGGCCGACATCGTCCGTCGAGCGATCCAAGAGACCCCCTCCGCAGCCTGTCCGGCGACCTGGCTGCAGCAGCACCCTCGTTGCACTTTCCATCTCGACGCGGCCGCCGCCAAGGCGCTTTGACCGGCCATGATCGACGTCACCCCTCGCCACCGCTCCGCCCTGGACCCGGGCCTCGTTCCGGCCGCCCTCTGGACGCGCGCCTACCTGGACCGTTGCGCGTCTACGGCCGGTTCCTCCGAACTGACGATCGCCCTCCGCCGTGACGATGGGACCGCCTCGCTCTTCCTCACCCGGGTGCTCGCCCGCGGAGTCGACGACGATGCGACCCATCTTCATGTCGAGCGCACGGTGAAATTCCTGCTCTGGTCGCGCGGCGCGCCTGATATCCTGCTCGCCGGGCCGGAAGCCGCCTCCCTCGCCCAGCGCCTGCAGGCCGACTACTCGCCCGCAGGCTGCCGCGCCTTCGACGCCGACTTCCTCCGCAAGGTCTTCGAGCGCCCCCTTTCATTCCGTGCGATCACGACCTCCGAACTTCCGGCCGCCGTCTCGGCGCATCTGCCGCTGGGACGCAACCTGGGCGGCTGCCGTATCGGCTTCGACCTCGGCGGCTCCGATCGCAAGTGCGCGGCCCTCATCGACGGCGAGGTCGTCTTCTCCGAGGAAGTGAAGTGGGACCCATACTTCCAATCGGACCCAGCCTACCATCTCGCCGGGATCCGGCACTCGTTGGATCTCGCCGCCAGCCATCTGCCCCGTGTCGACGCCATCGGTGGTTCTTCCGCCGGCGTCTACGTGAACAATAAGGTCCGCGTCGCGTCGCTCTTCCGCGGGATCACCGACGCGGCCATCTTTGATTCGCAGGTACGTGATATCTTCCTCGACCTCGCGAAATCCTACGCTGTGCCTTTCGAGGTCCTCAACGACGGCGATGTCACCGCCTTGGCCGGCTCGATGTCCTTGGGACGAAACGCCGTCCTCGGCGTCGCC
>RFRI01000246.1 GCA_009924535.1 Verrucomicrobiota bacterium | reverse complement strand
CCGTGGAGAAGTCGGTGCGGCCGCCCGGCTCGATCTCGGCGGGCTCACCGCGATCGCGTCGGCCGCACTGGCCGACAAGCTGCTGGCCGACGGCCGCTCCGACTTCGACCGGATCGAGTCGCTGTCCGACGAGGCCGCCGCCGTCATCGCCGACCACGCCGGCCCGCTGTCGCTCGGCGGCATGGTCGCGGCGGCCACGTCCAGCGACGAGATCAGCGCGTGGAACCGCACCACGGAAGTGATCGAGGAGGCCGCCCGCGCCAACCGCACCCGCACGAAGGAACCGATCTGGTCGGCGATCTGGAGCCTCATCGAGGACATGCGCATGGCCCATCGCCCGGCCGACGCCGAACGCCTGCTCGCCCGGCTGACTCCCCTCACCCAAGGAGCCCGCATCGACTTCGACCTGCGCTTCACCTGGCAACGGGCGCTCCTGGCCATCGCCAACAACAATCCGGCCGAAGCCAGCCGGCTGGCCGACGCGATCGACCGTAAACTTTCCAGCGTCCCCTCGGGCAACTCGCCGGATGAACTGACCAAGGCCGTCCCGGAACTCCGCGGTCACGCCGCGCTCCTGAAGGCCCGCACCTCGCTCAACGCCGGCGCGGCCAAGGGTCTCGACGAACTCGTCGCGCTCCGCCGGCAGTTCGGCAAAGTTCCCGCCGCCGCGGCCTCCTACCTCGTCGAAGGACGTCATCTGGCCTCCGTCGGGCGTCATGCCGAAGCCCAGGAGCGTTTCGAGTCGCTCGCCGAAGAGTTCAAGGGCGAAGCGGGGCTCGCCGACTTCGCCGCGCTCGGCCTCTACGAAGCGGCCGAACAAGCCGCCCTCCAGGCGCCCACCGGTGGCGAGGACAAGCTCACGCAAGCCGTCTTGCTCCTCGAACGCTTCACCGAGACTTATCCCAAGCACGCCCTGATCTTCCGCGTGTCGCTTCGTCGCGCCGAGATCCTCCGCACGCTCGGCCAGTTCGACAAGTCCCTCCTCGTGCTCGAAGGACTGATCCGCGACAAACCGACCGACCCTTCCCGCCCGCAGGCCGAGATGGCCCGCGCGGACTCCCTGTTCGGGATGGCCCAGCAGTGGCGCGACCGCAGCGGGCAGCTCGATCGCCAGCGCGTCTCCCGCGCCGCCGCCACCTACGAGCGCATCGCCGAAGCCTGGGCCAAGGACTCCGACGACACGAAGATCGAAGCTTGGTACAAATGGGCGCTCACGCTGGTCGAACGCTCCCGGACCGAGACCGGCGTCGAAGCGACCGCGACGCGCGCCGAAGCCCGCAAGATCCTGCTCCGCGCCTTGGGCGCCTTGCGGGACGCGACCGCGCGCGTCGCCGCGGACAACGCCGGCAAGCTCTCCTCCGAAGGTCGCCTGTGGCTCTCGCGTTCGGTCCTCCTCATGGCCGAGACCTGCGAACTGGACGGCGACCGCGCCGAAGCCATCGCCGCCTACAAGATCATCGTCAACGTCAACCAGGGTCAGCCGGCCGCGCAATCGCGCCTGCCGGGCCAGTCCACCGCCGAAAGCAAACTTGCGACCCTCCGCAATTCGTCGTCCAATCCTTCCAAGCCCCAATGAGCAGCCGCTTCTCCTTCCCTTTTGACGCCGGCCCCTTCGTCTGGCTCCTGCTGCTGCTCGCCTTCCTCGCCCTGGTCTTCGTCGTCGAACGGGCGATGTTCCTGCACCGCGGCCTCGTGCTTTCTTCCGACTTCATCGAAGGCGTCCGCAACAACCTGCGCGCCGGCCGACCGCTCGAAGCCCTCGCCGCGTGCGAAGAGTCTCCCGGCCCCGTGCCCCGCGTCGTGAAAGCCGCCCTGCTCCGGTCGGCCGGCGGCGAAGAAGCCATGCGCGCCGCCGCCACCGAAGCCGCCTTGCTCGAACTGCCGGTGCTCGAACGTCGCCTCGGCACGATCGCCTCGATCGGCCGCGTCGCCCCGTTGCTCGGCCTCGCCGGCGCGATCTTCTCGGGCTTCAACCTGGCCTCCGCGCTCCGCGACGGGAGCGTCTATGCTTCCGCCAACGGCCTGCTGATCGAAGTCCAGGCCGCGCTCGCCACCGCGGGATTCGCGATGGTCATCGCCGCCGCCTGCGCGATGGCGCACCACTTCCTGGTCGGTCGCGTCCGCTCGATCGTCACCGAGATGGAGATCGCAGCCCACTCGATCATCACCTTCGTGCGCCACGAGCTACCCGAGGAGAAGCCTCGCCAGAGCTGAGATGAGGACCCCCCTCGGAGTCCTGGAAAAAGTCCGCCCGGCCGAGCAAGGCCTGGATTTCGTGCCGTTGGCCCTTGCCCTCGTCTGCGCGGCGCTGACCTATGTCCTTTCCGCCGAATTCGTCTTCGCCCCGGGGATGTATGTCGGCTTCGATGACCGCCCGGGCGCCGTCTCACCCACGATGAAGACCCCGAAGCTCGCCACCGGCGACCTGGCCCGGACTTCCCTGACGGTGACCCTCGTCTCCGCCCGTGGCTCCAGCGTCTTCGTCGTCGCCGGCCGCGTGGTCACCCGCGAGGGCCTGGAACAGGAGCTGCGTCGCGTCGCCGCCAAAGGCGGCTCCTCTCGCCCCATCCTGATCAAGGCCGACGCTTCGCTGACCATGCAGAGTTTCCTCGATGTCTGCGAACTCGCCCGCAAAGCCGGCTTCCCTGGCGTCCTGGTCGCGGCCGACGAACGCTGATTCGCGGTTGCCACGGCCAAGTCGGGTCGGACATTCTCCGGCCAAGTGTCCTCCCCTGCGCCCATCGCCTCCGTCAATCCCGTGCCGCCGCGTCACATCGGCATCATCATGGATGGCAACGGACGCTGGGCGGCCGCGAAAGGACTGCCCCGGCTCGAAGGCCATCGCCGCGGCGCCGAACGGCTGATCGAGATCATCGACGCCTGCATCGACGGCGGCATCGGCACGCTCACGGTCTTCGCCTTCTCGGCCGAGAATTGGAAACGCCCGCTCGAGGAAGTCAGCGGCCTCTTCAAGCTCGGAGAATGGATCCTACGCGCCCACCTCGCCCGTCTGGAGAAGCGCAACGTCCGCCTCCACGTCATCGGCGACATCACGGCACTC
>RFRI01000245.1 GCA_009924535.1 Verrucomicrobiota bacterium | reverse complement strand
CAGCACCGAGAGGCAGGCCAGCGTCAGGCGCCAGTCGGTCCGAAGCATGTAGACCGAGCACGCGACCAGGGTGATGGTGATGATCGCCAGCTGCAGGACCACGCCTTCGATGAAGAGCCGGATCGCGTGGGCGTCGGACGTGACGCGATTGATGATGGAGCCGCTGGCGTTGGAGTCGAAGAAGCGGAAGCTCAGCTGCTGGAGCTTGGCGAAGACCTGCGAGCGGAGGTTGACGACGATACGCCCGTGCAGGAAGCGGACCGAAACCAGTCCGAAGACGTAGGAGATCGTGGCGCGGAGGAGGGCGGCGACCAGGATGCCGGCGCCGAGCCAGACGAAGACGGCCTTGTCGGAGGCGTCGGCCGGGACGAAGAACGGCAGGGGCGGCGCGGGCACCGCGCGGTCGGCGCAGTGGCGGACGAAGTCGATGCCGACGCCGGCGAGGGCGATGACCGCGACGGTCAGGAAGACCACGGCCAGCTGCAGGCCGAGCAACTGCAGGCAGTCCGTGCGATACGACCAGGCGATACGCAGCAACCTCCGCAGCGTGGCGTCACGGCTGTCGGCGGTCGGTGGGACGGAGGCGGCGGGCATGCGCGTCAGGGCGCAGGCGGGCTTAGCGGATCATCTGGCCTTCGCGCGATGCCTTCTTGCGGAATTCCGCAAGGATGCTGGCGGTGAGGGGGCCGGGCTTGCCGGTGCCGATCTTACGGGCGTCGACTTCGATGACGGGGATGACTTCGGCGGCGGTGCCGGTGAGGAAGCACTCGTCGGCGTTCCAGACGTCGTAGCGCGTGATGTTCGTCTCGACGGTCGGAATCTTGAGGGCGGCGGCGATCTCGAGGGCGACCTGGCGGGTGATGCCCACGAGGGCGCCGGCATGGGAGGCGGGGGTGATCAGGCGGCCCTTGTGGATGAGGAAGACGTTGTCGCCGGTGCACTCGGACACGTAGCCCTGCTCGTTGAGCATGAGGCACTCGTGGAAGCCATGCTGCTGGGCTTCCATCTTCGCCATGATGTTGTTGAGGTAGTTGAGGGACTTGATCATCGGCGGCAGGGCGGCCGGGCTGATGCGGCGCGTCGGCGCGGTGATGATGCGCATGCCGGTGGTGTAGAGTTCCTCGGGGTAGAGCTTGATGGTGTCGGCGATGCAGACGATCGACGGGGTGGGGCAGTTCTTCGGCGAGAGGCCGAGGTCACCGAAGCCGCGGGAGACGACGAGGCGGATGTAGCCGTCGGTCAGGTTGTTGCGGCGGCAGGATTCGCAGACGATCTCGGCGATCTCCTTGCGGGACCAGGGCATCTCGAGGCAGAGGGCCTTGGCGGACATCTCGAGGCGCTCGAGGTGTTCGTCCAGGCGGAAGACGCAGCCTTGGTAGAGGCGGATACCTTCGAAGATGCCGTCACCATAGAGGAAACCGTGGTCGAAGACCGAGATCTTGGCTTCGGCCTTGGGGTAGAACTTTCCGTCGATGTAGACTTCCATGGTGGTGAAAAGGCCAAGTTGGCGGGTGGAGGAGGGTTTTTCCAGCCCGAAAGCCCCTTTTAGGGCGGTTATCTCGGTCGCTCAGGCCGCTTCACGGACGGTCAGGCGGAATTTACCTGAATCCTCGGGGGCGATCAGGCCGACGGACTCCGCGGTGACGGCGGCGCCGAGCAGGCGACTGAGCTCGGCGGTCAGCCTGGCTTGGGCGGAAGCCAGATGGTCGCCTTCGGCTTCGGGCATCAGGAAGAGGTGAGCCGTGCCGTCCGTTTTCTGGCGAAGCTGGTAGTGGGCGACGCCGGCGACCTCGGCGAAGGCCTGGTCGATCATGCGCGTGGTCAGTAGCCGTCCGTTGGCGCTCCGCAGGGCGTCGCGTTTGCGTCCATGCACGCGGTAACCGTCGGGGGTCGTTTCGATGAAGTCGCCGATCTCATAACGCAGGAGGGGCAGGTAGGGATTCGTGAGCGTCGTCACGAGCAGTTCGCCGACGCCCTCCGTCGCGGTGTTCTCGAGGATGGCCGTCTCCTTGCTCGGGATCATCACGCCGTCTTGTTCGACGAGCAGGTGGCCGGTTTCGCTGGAACCGTAGAGGTTGATGACGGGCACGCCGAAGACGCGCTCCATGGTGGCGCGATGGACGACGCTGGTGTATTCGTAGCTCGTCAGGATGAAGCGCAGGGAAGGGAAGCGCAGGCCGTGGCGTTCGCAGTGGAGCGCGAACCAGGCGCCGTGCACCGGGTCGACGTCGAGGAAGGCGGGAGCCCAGTCGGCGACTTCCTTGGCCATGCCGGCCAGCTTCGCTTCGCCGAGCGTGAAAGGAATGCGCGACTGGTTCACGTAGAGGCTGTCGCCGAGGGTACGTTGCTCGAGGTTCAGCCAGCGGTTATAGCAGCTCACTCCGCTGCAGCCCGGCGTAGTCAGCACCGCGCGGCGCAGGCTGTCCCGGTCGCCGAAGAGCTCGGCGAGAAAAGGATTACAGACCAGGGCTCGGCGTTCTTGTTCGGCCCACCAGGTCCGGCCGAAGACGACGCGGACGCTGGCGCCCGAGGTGCCGGAGGTGCTTTCTTCTTCGATCAGGCCGCGGGCCATCAGCGCCTTGACCTCCATGCCGGCCGGCAGGAAGCCCTCGGGCGAATGTTCACGGAGCTGGTTCTTCGTGATACGCGGCAGGTCGGCGAGGCGAGGCGAGGGGAGGGCGAGCGCCGCCTCCCAGTCGGGAGCGGCGTAGAAAGGAACCTTGTCCGTCTGCCGGATGGCCGATCGCAGGCAGGCCGCACCGTCAGGAGACAGGGCGGAAGGCGTGGACGTGTCGGGCATGAGAACAGGCTGACAGCATATTCTTCGAAAGCAAAACAGCACCGTCTTTTAACGGCGGAATAGTGCCATATAGAGGCATTCGGCCTCTTGGGGGAACTATCATGATTGAACGAGGTCTTTTCTCTTCATAACACCCCTCATGCGATACCCCCGTCGTTCTTTCCTGCGTAAGGCTGCGGTCGCCGCCCTCGGCTTCACGATCATCCCGCGCCACGTCCTGGGCCGCGGCTTCGTCCCGCCGAGCGAGACGCTCAACCACGTCATCGTCGGCTGCGGCGGTATCTCCAAGAT
>RFRI01000244.1 GCA_009924535.1 Verrucomicrobiota bacterium | reverse complement strand
GACGACGGCATCAGCGCCCATGAGTCGGCCGAATATCGCGTCGACGGGTTCGTCGGCATCGGCAACAGCACCGGCATCACCGATACGGTGACGGCCAAGACGAGCTATCGGCACGTTTTTCTCGCCGACAACCTGGCGTTCGACCTCTACTTCATGAACGACGGCCGATATTCCGTCGCCGATGCGGTGGTGCTGTCGTCGTCGGAGCACGCCTTGCAGGTCATCGGCGGGAAGGACCAGCATGCCGAGCTGCGGCTCGACAACGTACTCATCCGTCGAACTGGTCCGAAGGGCGCCGTCGCCGTCGCCCGTGACTCCGCGGTTGTCGCCCGCCGTTTCTCGGTCGAAGGCGATGAGATAAAGGCCCACGGGCGGTTCGATTTCGATGGCACGCACGCCGAAAGGGACGCGCTCATCAAGGCGGTCGTTCCCACGGAATACCGCGACCGCCTAGCCCAGTAGGCCGAGCACCTGCCTGGCCGCTCCGGAGTCTTTCGCGATCTGCGCCTGCAGGGCCGCGAGGTCGGCGAACTTCTGTTCGGCGCGGAGGCGGCGGACCCAGCGGACGCGGACGGCGTCTCCGGTCGTCGGCGCCATGCCGCGCAGGACATGGGCTTCGAGCAAGGGAGCGACGGGGCCGCTTTCGACGGTGGGCCGTCGGCCGTAGTTGGCCACGGCGGGCATGGCTTCGCCCTTGAAGATGACTTCGACGGCATAGACGCCGTAGGCGGGCTTGAGCTCAGGCTCCCAAGCTACGTTCACGGTCGGGAAACCGATGGTGCGTCCGAGTCGGCGTCCGCCGATGATCGTGCCTTCGGCTTCGTAGGGACGCAGCAACATCGCGTTCGCGAGGTCAAGTTCTCCGCTGGCGAGGCACTGGCGGATCCGCGAGCTGCTGACGGTCTCGTCGCCGAGACTCACTGCCGCGACGAGTCGTACGCCCAGTCCTTCGGTGGCGCCGTGCGAAATGAGCGTCTCGCCGTTACCCGCGCGGCCGCGTCCGTATTGGAAATTGGAACCGACGTGGAGCGACCTGAGGTGGGGGAAGGTCGTCTTCAGCCACTTCGGGAAATCCGCCGCCTCGATGCCGGCATGATTGCGGTCGAACTTCTCATGGTGGATCAGCTGGGCGCCGGCTTCGGTCAGGCGGTCGTCCTTCTGGGCACGTGTGAAGATCAGCGGGACCGACGATTCCGGGCGCAGCACCTTGCTCGGGTGCGGATCATAGGTGAGCACACCGACGATTCCTCCGTCCGCCCGGGCGGCCTCGCGAGCGGAGTGCAGCACGGCGCGATGGCCGAGGTGCACGCCGTCGAAGGCGCCGATGGCGAGATGGAGGGGCAGGCTCATGCGGCGGGCGCGGCTTCGCTCACGGGCACGAGCACCGCGACTAGCTGGTCGTCGGTCATCGCCCCGAGCTGCGGGAGCGTGTGGCCGCGGGAAAGGTCGAGCTGTCCGGAACGCGTGCGACGCAGCATCGAGAGATGGGCGCCCGGTCCGAGCTTACGGCCGAGGTCGTAAGCCAGCGTACGGACGTAGGTGCCCTTGGTGCAGCGGACGCGGAAGTTGATCTTCGGGCTCTGCCAAGAGAGCAGCTCGAATTCGGAGATGCTGATCGCGCGGGGTTCGCGGACGACTTCGATGCCCTTGCGCGCGAGGTCATACAGCTTCTGGCCGCCGATCTTCTTCGCCGAATGCATCGGCGGGACTTGGAACTGATCGCCCAGCATCGAGGCGAGGGCCGCGCGTACCTGCGCCTCGGTGATCTCGGGGACCGGGTTGGTCTCCAGCGTCTCGCCTTCGGCGTCTTGGGTATCGGTGACGATTCCGAGCGTGGCTTCGCCAAGGTACTCTTTGTCCTGGGCCATCAGCTGGTCCGAGGCCTTGGTGGCCTTGCCGACGAGCACGATCAGCAGGCCGGTCGCCATCGGGTCGAGCGTGCCGGCGTGCCCGACGCGGCGCGTACGATAGAGCCGGCGCACGCTGTCCACGACGTCATGCGAGGTGATGCCCTGCGGCTTGTCGACGAGCAGCACGCCCGCGGGTTCGGCGACGGGCTCGCTCATTTCGCCGAATATTCGCGATAGTGGGCGATGACGATGCCGAGGATCTTCTCGCGGTCCTGGGGGAGACGGCAGCCCTGCATGTTGAAGCCGGCCGCGAGCATGTGTCCGCCGCCATTGAGTTTACCGGCACAAAGGTCGAGGCGGAGCTTCGGGTCGCGTCCGCGCAGGCTGCCACGGATGCCGTCGGCGCCTTCTTCCATCAGCACAGCGATCTCGACGCCTTCGACGGAGCGCGGGAATTCGACGAGGCCTTCCTTGTCTTCCTTCGACGTGCCAGTCGCGGCGTAGTCCGCCTGGGTGAGTTCGCCGGAGCAGATCTTGCCGTCTTCGTGGAAGAGGATGGTGTTGAGGAAGCGTTTCGTGAGCTCGAGTTTGCCTCGGCTTTCCTGTTCGAAGACGCGGTAGTTGGCCTCGGCCGGATCGGCGCCGCGGCGAACGAGTTCGGCGATGATCGCGAAGACGTCGGCGGTGGTGCTCCGGTAGCAGAAGCGGCCGGTATCCGTCAGGATGCCGAGGTGCAGCGCTTTGGCGGTGATGGCATCGACGGCCAATCCTTGGGCGAGGGCGCCGGCGGCGAGGATGTGGCAGGTCGCGGCGGCCTCGCGGACGACGATATTGCTCTGGGCGTAGTCCGGGTTCGAGGCGTGGTGGTCGATGTTGGCCAAGATGCCAGCCGGGAACTTGGCGAGCAGTTCCGTCCCTACGCGGGACGCATCGGCACAGTCGACCGTGACAGCGACGCGGTCGGTTTCGTCATAATCGGCGGCTTTGACGAACGTCACACCTTCCGCGTAAGGGACCAGATTCGGTGGGATGCGGTCGCGGTTCACGCAGAGCGCGTCGACGCCTTCGGCCAGGAGCATCCGGCAGAGGGCGGTCTGCGAGCCGATGCAGTCGCCATCCGGGCGCATATGGCCTAATACGGCCACTTTCTGCCCTTTGAGACCCTTGACGAGGTCTCGGAGGGCCTCGCCCGCCGCTTGCATGCTGATACCCATGGTTTTGCGGATGAAGAAACAGGCGGGGCTCGTTGC
>RFRI01000243.1 GCA_009924535.1 Verrucomicrobiota bacterium | reverse complement strand
CGGGGTGGACCCGATCTCGGTCGCCGAAGTGCAGTCGATCATCCGCAAGCTCAAGGCCCGCGGCATCGGCATCCTCATCACCGACCATAACGTCCGTGAAACCCTTTCGATCGTGGACCGGGCCTACCTGATCCACCAGGGGCGCGTGCTTGTTTCTGGCACTCCTTCCGAAATCGTCAATAATCCCGAGAGCCGTCGCCATTACCTGGGCGAAAGCTTCAAACTCTGACGCCATGTCCGATCCCGCTCCCGACACCCGCCCGGAATCCGTCTCGGTCCGCGAGTTCTTCGAATCTTTCAAGGACATGCTCCAGATGGAGCTTCTCGCCGGCGAGCAGGGGCTCGACAATATGATCGCCGAGAAGTCCCTGAACCGTCCCGCCTTGGCGGTGACTGGCTACTTCAAGGAGTTCGCGAACAAACGCCTCCAGCTTTTCGGCGCGGGAGAGATGGCTTATCTTTCGGACCAGACGGCGCCGGTCCGCGAGAAGCTGCTCAACGACGTCTTCTTCAAGAAGATCCCCGCCGTGGTCGTCTCGCGTGGCCTGCCCGTCGACGACCTGCTCCTGCGCATCTCGGATCGCCATCACGTCCCGCTGATCCGCACGCAGCTCAAGTCCAAGGACTTCTCGGCCGAGGCCACGGTGCTCCTCGAGGAGAAGTTCGCCCCGCGGACCAATCTCCACGCCACCTTGGTCGACATCAAGGGCGTAGGCGTGTTGCTCCGCGGCGCTTCCGGCGTCGGCAAGAGCGAATGCGCCTTGGCGCTGATCGAGCGCGGTCATTCCCTCGTCGCCGACGACTACGTGATCGTCACGCTCATCGGCGACCGCGAACTGCAAGGCACTTCCAAGGAGCTCAATCGCGGCTACATGGAGTGCCGCGGCATCGGCATCATCAACGTCGCCTCGATCTTCGGCATCCGTTCCGTCCGTCGCGAGAAACGCGTCGACCTCGTCGTCACCTTCGTGCTCTGGCAGCCCGGGATGGACGAAGAGCGTTCCGGCCTCGAGGTCGAGACCTTCGAGATCCTTGGCCGCAAGGTGCCGCACATGACGATCCCGGTGCGTCCGGGGCGCGACATGGCCCGCCTGGTCGAAGTCGCCGCGATGGTACAGGCCCTCCGCGTGATGGGTCACGATTCCGCCAAGGAATTCAGCGACCGCCTCATCCAGTTCATGGCCAAGGACAAGCAGGGCGAGGCCTGAGGCCTTACTTCTTCTTTCCGTCCCAGCGACAGTCGGCCATCACGCGGAGGCAGACTTCGCGGAGGTCGAACAACGTCGACTCGATGTCCTGCGCGGCTTCGGCGGCGGACAGGCGCGCTCCGCTCGGGATGCCGGCGGTGAGGCCGATGGAATAGTTGATCGCGGCCAGGGCCCGCTTCATGTGCACGAGAGCGAGGGGCAGGTCGCCGGTGTCGGTGGCATTGATCGCCATGATCATCTGGTGCTGCGCATCCCAGAAGGAGAGCATGATGTTGGCCGAATCGACCGCCGTGAGCTGCGGACCGGCGACGGCGCAAAGTCTGTGAAAGGAATGCGTGAGCTGCAGGCAGAGCGCGCGAGATACCACGTAGACGGGGTGCTGGTGGATGCAGTAGGGAAGGTCGGGGCCTTCTTCGTCTGAGTCGTTCACTTCCTCGGGGCTGTCGCCCGGCGCCCAGTCGGCGTTTTCCCAGCCCATGCGGCGGGCGCTGACGTCGAGACGGTCAGGCAGGTCCTTGACCTCGGCGTAGTAGGAAAGGAAGCGTCCGACCTCGAGGTCGTTGCGTTGGAGGTAGCCCGCCCAGTCGGCTTCACCCCAAGAGGCGTTGCCGGATCCGTCGAAGTCGCCCTGGGGGTGGTCGCCATCGTCCATAGGGTCCATCATTAGGTGCTTTTCCCCCGTTGCAAACCCCTTGTGGCGAAAATGCCCTTGTCCCGAACGCCTTGACCGTGGCTAATCCGGCATGGCTACGGACCTTTCTGCCCTGACCGCCGCGATGTCGGCCGGACGCGACCTTGCTCCGGATGAGGCGGCGTCCGCCGCCGCGGCGATGGCCGATACGCAGGTCGCGGATGCGTCCAAGGAAGCATTTCTGCTCGCCCTCGCAGTCAAAGGCGAGACCGCCGCCGAAGTCACCGGCTTCGCCATGACCTATCGGGCGCTCGCTCGTCGCGTCGACTTCGGCGACTGGCCGGCGAAGGGCATCGATATCGTGGGCACGGGAGGCGACCGCTCCGGCAGCTTCAACATCTCCTCGGCGAGCGCGCTCATCGTGGCCGCCGCCGGCGTGCCGGTGCTCAAGCACGGCAACCGTTCGATCACCTCGAAGTCGGGCAGCGCCGATTTCCTCGCCGGCCTGGGCGTCGTGCTCGAAGCCTCGGACGCGCAGCTGCTCGGCGGCTTGGCGCAGGCGAACTTCTGCTACCTTTACGCGCCGGCCTTCCATCCGGCCTTCAAGGCCATCCTCGGCGTGCGCAAGAAGATCGCGGAAAGCGGCACGAAGACCGTCTTCAACGTCCTCGGCCCGCTGATCAATCCGGCGCAGCCCGCGCACATGGTCGTCGGCGTCTACGACGAGCGCTGGGTCGAGCCGCTCGCCGCTACGCTCGGCGAACTTGGCGTGAAGCGCGGCCTCGTGACGCATTCGCGTGCGGGCGGCGGCATGGATGAGATTACGACGGCGGGTGAAGTGCGCGTGCGCGGTTGCGGCGAACTCGCCGCGGTCGACGCCGTCTGGCTGCCCGGTGATTTCGGTTTCAAGACCTGCGAGGTGGCCGACCTGCGCGGCGGTACGCCCGAGGAGAACATCGCGATGTTCAGCGACCTGCTCGTGGGCGGAGTCTCGGACGGACTCATGGACACGCTCTGCCTCAGCGCGGGAACGTCGTTGTGGGTCGCCGGCAAGGCGACGGATCCGTCGGCCGGAGCCAAGCGGGCGCGCGAGATCATCCTTGGCGGCGAACTGCGCGAGGAAGCGCGACGTCTGCGCGAGGCTTATCGGGCCGACTGATCGTCCTGCAGCCAGGCCAGCGTGCGCTCGGTCGCGCCACGGTTACCCTGATGCCAGGCGGCGCCGTTGCGCCCCATCTCGCCGCGTTCGCGGGCCTGTCCGACGAGACGGCCGAGCAGGGTGGCCAGTTCCGGCGCATCCTTCGCCTTCGCCGCGGCCTTCGC
>RFRI01000242.1 GCA_009924535.1 Verrucomicrobiota bacterium | reverse complement strand
CTTGTCGGCCTTGCCGTCGCCGTCGGTGTCGCGCAGGAAGACGACGTCGTGGCCGTGCTGCACGATCGCGCCGTCCTTGTAGGGCAGGACGCCTTCGGGAATCGCCAAGCCATCGGCATAGGCACGCGGCTGATGCAGGCCGGAAGCGAAGGGCTGGTCGAAGACGATGACCTTGTCGCGGGCCTGGGATTTGTAAAGCGCCTCGGCCGCGGCCGGATTCTCGTTGGCGTCGACCGGGTATTCCAGCGCGGTGCTGGACCATGCCCTGCCCTGCTGGTCGAAGATCAGCATGATGAACTTGCCGAAGTCGGCGGACTCCTTGGCGAAGAGCTCGATCTCGAAGCCCTCCGGGAGCTTGAAGAGCTTCTGCTGCTCTTCGGCGGAACGGCGAACACCTTGGACGTTGTTATAGCTCGTGTCGCGCTTAGCCGGAGCGGCCGCAGCCTTCGCCGGCTCGGCCTTCTTCTCGACCGCCTTCACCTTGTCCCAGGTCAGCGCGCCCGGAGTCGGCGGAAGCTCCTCGATCGTGATGTCCTTGGCCTGGACCTCGGCCAGGCCGCCGGAGTGGATCTGGATCCCGATCTTGCCGTCGGCGGCGACATTCGGTTCGGTCTCGAGGTAATCCAGCGCCGGGACGCCGTTGACCCAGCTGCGGATCCGGTTGCCTTCGGCGAGGATACGATACTCGTTCCACTCGCCTTCCTTCACGGCGGCGAGCACCGCGGCCGGATCCTTCGAGTCGGCGATGACCTTATTGCGGCGGCTCTCGTCGTAGAGCTTGCCGTACCACCCTTTGCCGTAGTCGACCTGGTAGCCGCTCATCTCGGAGCTGTTCGGCACGCGGACGCTGCGCATCTGGATGCCGCTGTTGACGAAACCCGTGCCGGTCAGGCGCAGTTTGACGCGCAGGTCAAAATTCTGATAGGTCTTCTCGGTCGCGAGGAAGAAGTTCTTCGGGACCTTGGTCGAAAGCGAACCGCCGCGGATCTCGCCGGCCTCGACGCGCCACCAGGCGGCGTCACCTTCCCAGCCGGCCAAGGACTTACCATCGAAGATCGACACCGGGGCGGCGCGGGCGGTCAGAGCGAGGAACAGGGCCAGGAAGCAACGCATAGGAAGGTGGGGTTAGGGAGAAGTTAGCCGACGGCGGAGGCCCTTCAACCCTCCTCGTCATCCCATCCTGCAACCCGACTACCTTCAAAAGCACATCCTCCGCGCACCCCACGCTTGCGTCCGCCGCCTGAACCGCCTGTTTTCTCTGCATGTCCTCCGCCCACAAGCTCCTCCGCGACTGCGCCGCGACCTTGATCCCTGCCGGGGATATCGTCGTACTGGAAGCAGGCACGGAAGTGCGCGTGACCCAGGCCCTCGGCGGGTCGGTCACCGTCCGTACCCCGATGGGCCTGTTCCGCATCGCCCCGGCCGACATCGAGGCCCTCGGCCCTGACGCCCTCAGCCAATACGGCAAGAAGGACGAAGCCGTCATCAGCGGCCCCGTGAACCAGGAAGCCCTCTGGGAAGCGCTCAAGGGCTGCTTCGATCCGGAGATCCCGGTCAACATCGTGGACCTCGGACTCATCTACCACCTCGAACTCTCGCCCGGCGAGCGCGGCGGACAGAAGGTCGCCGCGAAGATGACGCTGACCGCGCAAGGCTGCGGCATGGGCCCGGTCATCGCCGCTGACGCTAAGTCCAAGATGGAAGCCCTGCCCGGCGTCGAATCCGCCGAAGTCGAGATCGTCTGGGACCCGGTCTGGAATCCGCGGATGATTTCCGAGGCGGGCCGCAAGCAGCTCGGCCTCGAGTGATGTCCACATCCGTCCAGTCCGCGACGGCCCTCTACCTACACGTCCCGTTCTGCGCGTCGTCCTGCGACTTCTGCTCGTTCTATCAGGAACAGCCCAAGCGTGGAGAAATCGACCGCTACCTCTCCGCCATCGAGCGGGAGATGGAGCTGCATCCGCCCGGACGCGTCGAGACCGCCTTCTGGGGCGGCGGCACGCCCGGCTTGCTGCCGGCGGAAGACCTGCTCCGCCTCGGCAAGGCCATGACCAAGGCGGCCGGTCGGCCAGGCGAATGGTCCGTCGAGCTCGCACCGTCGTCAGTACGCGCCGATAAGCTCGCCGCACTGAAGGAGATCGGCGTCACGCGCGTCTCGATGGGCGTGCAGAGCTTCGACGACGCCACGCTCGATGCGCTCGGCCGCCGTCATTCGCCGAAGCAGATCATGGAGGCGTGGGAACTCATCGAGTCCGCCGGCTTCGCTTCGCGCAACCTCGACCTGATCTTCGCCATCCCGGGGCAGGATGAAAAGCGCTGGACCGACGACCTGCATCGGGCGATGTCGCTCAAGCCGGACCACCTCTCGACCTACTGCCTGACCTTCGAGGAAGATACCGCGATGTTCGTGAAGCTCTCGCAGGGCAAGGTGAAGATCGACCGCGAACTCGAAGCCTTCCTTTACCGCCGCACCTGGGAGACGCTCGAGGACAACGGCTACGCCCAATACGAGACCTCGAACTTCTCCCGCGCTGGCCATGCCTGCCGGCACAACCTGATCACATGGGAGATGGGCGCCTGGATCGGCTATGGTCCGTCCGCTTCTTCGCAATGGGGCGCCCGCCGCTGGACTAACCCTTCGAATCTCGATCAATGGATCAAGGGTATCGAAGCCGGACAACCCGTGCTCGAGCAGGTCAAGGACCTCAGTCCGGCCGACCTGCTGTGCGATGCGCTCGTCTTCGGCCTGCGCCTCAACGTCGGCGTGGACGCCTTTGCGCTCGCCGCGCGCTTCGACACGCCCCTGCCGCAAGGCGTGCGCGACCTCTTCGCCGACCTCGTCGAGGAAGGCCTCATGGAGCTCGCCGGCACGCACTTCCGGCTGACCGGCGAAGGCCGCATGCGCGCCGATGCCGTCGGCGTGGCCGTGTTGGAAAAATTCGACTGATGGAATACGCGCTCGGAGCCGCCTTCTTCTATGCGTGGTCCGTGACCTGCGCCCGTCGCAGCTCCGCTCACCACGGGCCCGACCTTGCGAACCTCGGCCGACTCGTGGTGGCGATCGTCCTCGTCGGCCTCTTCGTCGCGTTCAGCGGCCGGCATCCGTTCTGCGCCGGTTGGGGCTGGTTGATCCTCGGCGGCGTGCTCGGACTCGGCGTCGGCGACA
>RFRI01000241.1 GCA_009924535.1 Verrucomicrobiota bacterium | reverse complement strand
TCACGCCTGATGGACCTCGGCTTCGAATTCCAATATCCGTGGGCGCTGCTCCTGCTCGCGCTGCTGCCGCTTTACTCCTGGCTACGCGGACGCGTCGGCAAAGCCGCGGCCCTGACCTACCCTGACACCTCGCTGCTTGACGGCCTCGGCCGGCCGGTCCGCGAACAGAGCGGCCGCCTGCGCGCCTTCCTCCGCCTCCTCACCGCCGCCCTGCTCATCATCGCCCTCGCGGGGCCGCGCACCGCGAACAAGGAGATCGAACGCGAGACCGAAGGCCTCGACATCATGCTGGTCGTCGACCTTTCCTGGTCGATGATGGCCTTGGACATGAGCACGCCGCGCGCCGAAGTCACGCGCTGGCAGGCCAGCCAGAGCGTGATCTACGACTTCCTCTCGAAGCGTCCGGACGACCGTATCGGCGCCGTGGTGTTCTCAGGCAAGCCCTACCTGCTGAGCCCGCTCACGATCAACAAGATCTGGGTCGAGAAAGGCATCGACCGCATGCACATCGGCATCGTCCAGGAGACCGGGACCGCGATCGGCGAGGCCGTCGCGATGGCCGTGGACCGCATGAAGAATACCAAGGGCAAGGGCTCCAAGGTCATCATCCTGCTCACCGACGGCGACGACAACATGAGCAAGGCCATCCTGCCCGTGCCGGCCGCCGAACTCGCCGCCGCGCTCGGCATCCGCCTGTATTGCATCGGCCTCGGCAAGGACGAGCCCACCGTCCTTCCGCGCTTCGACACGCGCACAGGCCAGCTTTACCGCGACGTGCTCGGCAAGACGATCCCGATGCAGACCATCAACCCGGCCAATTACGAGATGCTTGGCAAGATGGCGAAGGTCGCCAACGGCCGCTTCTACCGCGCCCTCGACTTGAACCAGCTGAGCCGCGTCTACGAGGAGATCGACCGCCTGGAGCGCACCGAGGTCCGCATCCGCGAATCCGTCGTCTACGAAAGCTACCGCCTCGTCTGGGCCGGCCTCGCCGGGCTGCTCCTCCTCCTCGAACTCGGCTGGGGCCTGCTCCGCCCGCGCGCGCCCTGATCCATGGACACCGCTGATTTCCATTTCGAGCAGCCTTGGGTGCTGGCCGTCGCTATCCTCGGAGGCCTCGTGCTCTTCGGCGCGCTGTGCTGGGCGGAGCGCCGTCGTCGCCGCGGTCTCGCCGGCTTCGCCGCCGCCCGCCTGCTCGACCGTCTCACCGCCGGCTATTCCTCCGCCCGACGCCGCACCAAGGACGTCGCCCTCTCGCTCGCCTTCGCCCTGCTCGTCGCCTGCTTCGCCGGACCGCGCTGGGGCGTCGAGGTGTCGCAGCAGAAAGGCGCCACCGAGGACGTGGTCTTCGCGCTGGACGTCTCGAAGTCGATGCTGGTCTCCGACATGAGCCCCACGCGCCTCGCGCGCGCCAAGGCCGCCATCGCCAACTTCATCCGTCGCAAAGGCACCGGCAACGTAGGCCTCGTCGCCTTCGCGGGCCAGGCGTTCCTGCAGTGCCCGCTGACGCGCGATTACGACGCGTTCTTCCGCACCCTCGAGGAGACCGATACCGGCAGCATCCAGGTCCCCGGCACCGACCTCGGCCGGGCGATCGAGGAAGCCGAGCTGGCCTTCTACTCCAACCGCAACCGCAAGCTGCTCATCATCCTCACCGACGGCGAAGACCTCGAGGCCGGCGGCATCGAGATGGCCAAGAAGCTCAAGCGCAAGGGGCTCGTCGTCCACGCCGTGGGCGTCGGCACGCCTTCGGGAGGACCGATCCGCGTCATCAGCTCCATCGGCTCGCTCGAGACCTTGAAGGACAAGGACGGCGAGGAAGTCCTCAGCCGTCTCGACGAGAAGACCCTCGGCGCCATCGCCGAGGCCGCCGGCGGGCGCTTCGTCCGCCTAGGCCAGGCCGGCGAAGGCATGGAGGCGCTGCGCCTCGCCATCCAGGCCGGTACCGACGAACGCGGCGCCGGCCGCCGCGGCATCCCGCGCGAGGAATGGTTCATCGGCGCGGCCCTCTGCCTGCTGGTCCTCGAATCGCTCATCTCCACCCGCCGCAAGACCGCCTGACCATGAGAAACCTGCTTCCCCTGCTCTGCCTGCTGTCAGCCGGTCTCGCCGCCGACAAGGCTCCCGGCGACGAACTTGCCAAGCTCGACGCGCGCGAACTCCACAACCGCGGCACGCAGCGCCTCGCCGAAGGCGACCTGGCCGGAGCCGAAGATGCGCTCCGCGCTTCGCTCGGCCGCGACATCGACCCGCTCCGCCCGCCGGCGCTGCACAACCTCGGACACGTGCGTTTCGGCAAGGGCAAGGCCGTCCTCGGCGGCAAGACGACCGGCGACGTGACGGAACTTTCCATCGCGCGCTCCTACCTCGAGGCGGCCGACGCGGACATCTCGGACATGAAGGACCAGATCGACCTGATCGACAAGGCGAGGGCGGAAAACCGCGAGCCTGACTACGTCCCCGCCACGTCCGCGCTCGGGGGAGGCATCAATACCTTCCGCACGATCAAGAAGCTGATCCCGAAGGAGGAAGCCATGGTCACCAAACGCAACGGCGTCGTCGCCGCCTGGACCCGCTCCGTCGCGGATTTCCGCGGCGCCCACGAACTCGATGCGGCCGACGCGCAGGCCAAGGCGAACGCGGACGCGATCGAGGAGCTCCTCCGCGCCCTCCGCCGCGAGACCACCGCGCTCGAGGAGGCGATCGAAGCCCAGCGTAAGAAGCTCGAGGAGCTCCGCGCCGTGATCCAGGAGCTCGTGAAGCGCATCCCGGACGACAAGCTGCCGCAGAACACCGAAGGCGAAGGCGACGACGACGAGAACTTCCTCCCGCCCGAACGTCAGAAACCGAAGCCGGGCGCCGGCGACCCCAAGAAGGGCAAACCCGGCGAGGAGCAGAAGATGACCGAACAGGAAGCCCGCGGCTCCCTGGAAGGCCTGAAGAACGAATTCGGCCGCAAGATGCCCGCCGGCGGACAGGACGGCAAGGGCGGCAGCGGCGGCAAGGCCAACGACAAGAAGGGCAAGGATTACTGAGATGCGTCGCCTCTTCTCCCTCTGCTTCGCCCTGCTCCTCGGCCTCACCGCCGCGGCGGAGGATCGCGTCAGCTGGGAGATCACGCCGCGCGTCACCGCCCCGGGCCAGCCTTTCCGTCTGCAGATCCTGG
>RFRI01000025.1 GCA_009924535.1 Verrucomicrobiota bacterium | reverse complement strand
TTGTCCCACCCCTGGGACAGGCTGTCTCTGGCTAAACGGGGAACAATGGCTCATTTAAGGGGTCGAGAAGGGGTAGGACCCCAGAAAAACCCCTTAATCGTTTGCTAAACCTCGGCAAAACGGCTTTGGCATCTGTTCTGCAAAGTCGCAGTCGTCCCCAACGATCACCCTCTACCCAAACACCCACCATGGCCAAAAACACCAAACCCAGCGTCAAGCCCCTCGGCGACCGCGTCCTCCTCCAGCGCATCGAAGAGGCTGAAGAAATCAAGGGCGGCATCATCATCCCTGACTCCGCCAAGGAGAAGCCGCAGGAAGCCAAGGTCATCGCCCTCGGCACCGGCGCCCTCGATAAGGACGGCAAGAAGGTCGCCTTCAACGTCAAGGTCGGCGACAAGGTCCTCGTCGGCAAGTACGCCGGCACGGAAGTGAAGCTCGACGAAGTGATCTACCTCCTCCTTCGCGAAGAAGAGATCCTCGCCGTCATCGAATAATCTCACCCCTAACTCTCAAACCACACCACTATGTCCAAGAAGCAGATTCTGTTCGACGAAGCCGCGCGCCGCAAGGTGCTCAACGGCGTTTCCATCCTCGCCCGCGCCGTCAAGGTCACCCTCGGTCCCAAGGGCCGCAATGTGATGATCGACAAGAAGTTCGGCGCCCCGAAGGTCACCAAGGACGGCGTCACCGTCGCCAAGGAGATCGAGCTCGACGATCCTTACGAAAACATGGGCGCCCAGATGGTGCGCGAAGTCGCCTCCAAGACCGCCGACAAGGCGGGTGACGGCACGACCACCGCGACCGTCCTGGCCGAAGCCATCTACAAGGAAGGCCTCCGCTTCGTCGCCGCCGGCGCCAATCCGATCTTCGTCAAGCGTGGCGTCGACAAGGCCACCGAAGCCATCGTCAAGGAACTCGCCGTGATCTCCAAGAAGGTCAAGGACCGCAAGGAGATCAAGCAGGTCGCCACCGTCTCCGCCAACTGGGACGAATCCATCGGCGACATCATCGCCGAAGCCATGGACCGCGTGGGCAAGGACGGCACCATCACCGTCGAAGAAGCCAAGACCATCGAGACCACCCTCGACGTCGTCGAAGGCATGCAGTTCGACAAGGGTTACCTCTCCCCGTACTTCGCGACCAACGCCGAGACGCTCGAGGCTGTCCTCGAAGACGCCTACATCCGCCGAGGAAATCGAAGGCGAAGCCCTCGCCACCCTCGTCGTCAACCGCCTCCGCGGCACGATCAACGTCTGCGCCGTCAAGGCCCCGGGCTTCGGCGATCGCCGTAAGGCCATGATGGAAGACATCGCCGTCCTCACCGGCGGCCGCTTCGTCACCGATGACCTCGGCATCAAGCTCGAGTCCGTCAAGGTGGCCGACCTCGGTCGTGCCAAGCGCATCGTCGCCGACAAGGAGAACACCACGATCATCCAGGGCGCCGGCAAGTCCGCCGACATCCAGGGCCGCGTGAAGCTCATCCGTCGCCAGATCGACGAGACCACCTCCGACTACGATAAGGAAAAGCTCCAGGAACGCCTCGCCAAGCTGGCCGGCGGCGTCGCCGTCATCCACGTGGGTGCCGCGACCGAGACCGAGCTCAAGGAGAAGAAGGACCGCGTCGACGACGCCCTGCACGCCACCCGTGCGGCCGTCGAAGAAGGCATCGTCCCCGGTGGTGGTGTCGCTCTCCTGCGTACCGTCAAGGCCATCGACTCCGTCATCAACTCCCTCGTCGGCGACGAGAAGATCGGCGCCCAGATCGTCCGCAAGGCGATCGAAGAGCCGCTCCGCACGCTGTGCTTCAACGCCGGCGTCGAAGGTTCCCTCATCGTCCAGGAAGTGATGCTCAAGCACAAGGGTGCCGAGGGCTACAACGTGGCGACCGGCGCTTACGAAGACCTCATCAAGGCCGGTGTCGTCGACCCGACCAAGGTCACCCGCACCGCGATCATCAACGCCGCCTCCGTGGCCGGCCTGCTGCTCACGACCGAGTGCCTCATCACCGACATGCCGGAGGATAACAAGCCTGCGGCTGGCGGCGACCACCACGACCACTGAGGTCGCTGAGCGACCGCTTCCCGAACAACGGCGCCCGTCTGGGCGCCGTTTTTTTGTGCCCACCTGGCCGCCAGGGCGGCGTACCTTTCATTTTTACGACAACGGCCCAGCCGGAAGGACGTCCAGCACTACGTTTCTTATCTTCGCCGTATTGCCAAGGGCGCGGGGATGGTTTGTCTTTTCCGCATACCCCTATGCGCCTCCTCGTCGCTTTCCTCTCCGTCTGTCTCTCCGCCGTAGCCTCCGCGGCTCCCGCCGCCGGCCCGGTCCGCGTCCTGTATCTGGACGCCTCGGGCGCCGAACAGTCCGCCGCCGGCCCGCTTCACTCGCTGATGGCCGAAATGGGTCGCGATGCGATCTGGTTCGATTATGCTTCCGGTCTCACTCCCGACGCCGCGACGCTCGAACGCTACGACGTCCTCGCAGTGAAGCCGAACGCCGACGGTTCGCCCGCGCTCAACACCGAGATCAAGCTGCCGAACGGGGCGATGGTTTCGGTCCTCTACGTCAAGGCCGATACGACTCCGGCCGCTTTCCGCGCCCAGCTCGAAGCCGCGCTTCCTTCGGCCCGCAAATCCGCCTGGCAGAAGTTCCTCGCGCAGCGCGACCCCGAGGTCCGCGAGAAGAACGGCAACGTGGCCAACTACGAGAAGCGCCCCGAGCCACTGACCTTCCAGAAGCCCTTCTCGGTCAAGGGGAGCATGGAGCGCACGCAGGTCCCGGCGGACATGAAGCTGGTGCTCTTCGCTTCTGAGCCCGACATCATGAAGCCGATCGCTTTCGCCTGGGATGCCCGCGGTCGCCTCTGGGTCTGCGAGACCTCGGACTACCCTCATGGAGTGAAGGAAGACCAACTGCAGGGTAACGACAAGATCGTCATCTGCGAAGACACCGACGGCGACGGCAAGGCCGACAAGTTCACGGTCTTCGCCGATCACCTCAACATCCCGACGAGCCTCGTGTTCGCCAACGGCGGCGTGATCGTGGCGCAGGCCCCGAACTTCGTCTTCCTCAAGGATACCGACGGCGACGACAAGGCGGACGTGCGCCAGGTCATCCTGACCGGCTGGGGCATCCGCGATACCCACGCCCAGACGAGCAATCTCTCCTACGGCTATGATAACTGGCTGCGCGGCGCCGTCGGTTACAGCGGTTTCAACGGTGAGATCGGCGGACAGCCGAAATCCTTCGCGCAAGGCACCTACCGTTTCTCGGCCGATGGAACGAAACTGGAATACCTCCACCAATTCACGAACAATACCTGGGGTCAGAGCGCCAACGCCTCCGGCGACGATTTCGGTGGCACGGCCAATAACGCCCCGCTCTTCTTCGGCGGCATCCCGGCCAACGTCGTCCCGAAGGGCGCCCGCACGATGACGGCCAAGAAGATCAACCTCGTCGACAAGACGCACACGATCACCCCGAACTTCCGACAGGTCGACGTCATGGGCGGCTACACCGCCGCCGCCGGCTCCAATTTCATCTATTCCGCCCAGCTGCCGCCCCGTCTCCAAGGCAAGGCGATGGTCTGCGAGCCGACGATGAAAGTGATCGCTCTCATGGATGTGCAGCCGGACGGCGCCGGCTATGTCGCCAAGGACGCCTTCAATCTCGTGGCGAGCTCCGACGAATGGATGTCGCCCGTCTTCTCGGCCGTCGGTCCGGACGGCGCGATCTGGTTCGCCGACTGGCAGAACTTCATCATCCAGCACAACCCGACACCGAGCGTCGGCCGCGGCGGCTACGACGCCAAGACCGGCGTCGGTGGCGCGCATGAGAACGACCTGCGCGACCATGCCCGCGGACGCATCTACCGCCTCGTCTGGGAGCAGTCCGGCTCCGTCGCCAAGGCCGCCCAAGGCGATTCCGCCGCCGAACTCATCGCCGGTCTTTCCGGCAGCACCCAATACGGTCGACTGCAGGCCCAGCGCCTGATCGTCGAAGGTAAGAAGAAGGACCTCGCTCCGGCGCTTCGCGCCCTCGTGACGAAGTCCTCCGCCGACATCGGTGCCATCCACGCCCTCTGGGCCTTGCAGGGGCTCGGTGAACTCGATGCCGCCACGCATCAGGCTGCTTTGCTTTCATCGTCCGCCGGCTTGCGTCGTAACGCCATCCGTGCCCTCGGCGTCGATGAGCCGGCGCAGAAGCTCTTCTTCGGTTCCGGCGTCGTGGCCGACAAGGATCCGACCACGCGTCTCGCCGCCTTGGTGAAGCTCGTCGATTTCCCGACGACTCCGGAGGTGCAGACGCTCGCTCGTCAGCTCGCCGCCGACGCGGCCATCAAGTCCGACGAATGGCTTAACGAGGCATCTCGTCTGCTCGCGAAGAAACATAAGACCGCCACCTTCGTCGAAGGCCCGAATCTGTTGCCCAATCCTGGTTTCGAGGACGTGGCCGCGGATAAGAAGCTGCCTGCGGGTTGGAAGCGTCGTGATTACGGCAGCAAGCCCGGCAACAAGACCGTCGCGTGGGCGATCGTCACCGACCCTGCGCTGGTCCATTCCGGCAAGAACGCGGTACGCGTCATCGCCCGCGGGGACGACGACACCAGCCTCTTCGCCGACGTCGAGCTGAAGCCGAACACCGAGTATCGCCTGAGCGCCTGGATCAAGACCCATGCCATGCGCGGCAAGGCCAGCCTCAACGATCACATCGGCCGCGCCGAGACCGAGAAGGTCATCGCCCGCGAGTCGGAATGGGGCGAAGTCGATGTCGTCTTCAACAGCGGCAACCGAGCCAAGGCCAGCATCAACCTGCTGCAGGTAGCCGCCTCCGGCGACGCGATTTTCGACGACGTGAAGCTGTGCGAACTCACCATGGTCGGCGATACTCCCGTGACCGCCGGCGTGGCTGCCCGCGGCGAGCAGATCTTCTGGAAGCACCCCGTCGCCGCTTGCATGAACTGTCACATGGTCGGAGGGAAGGGCAGCGCCATCGGTCCCGCGCTGGACGGCATCGCCAAGCGTGCCACGCCCGCCTACATCCAGGAGTCCCTGCTCGAACCCAACAAGGTCCTCGCGAAGGGTTACGAGAAGCTTGGCGTCTCGCCGATGCCGCCCATGGGCCTGATCCTCAAGCCCCAGGAACTGGAAGACGTGAAGGCGTTCCTGCAGACTCTGAGGTAAGCGAACGGATCACCCTCGTCCCCAATCTGATTGATTCGGGGCGGGGGCCTCCTATGCCTATCGGCCATGTGCTCCGTCGAACTCAAGAAGCCGATGCATCCCGCCCTGGTCCTCCTCGGACTGGCCGCCGTGACCGGCGTCTCCGGCTCGCTGCTTTATTGGGGCGTACCGACGACGGAGTTCCACGGTCTGCAGACCGGGATCTTCTTCCCCTTCGAAGTGGAGTTCGACGACGCGCGCTTCATGGACAATAAGATCAAGTGCGAGTCCAAGGAAGTCACCGCGGAGGTCCGCAAGGCCTTGCAGCAGATCAAATCGGACTATCCTGTCGACAAGGCCTTCGTGACGCTGACGAACTATCCGTCCGGCTATAAGTTCCACGTCAGCTACGTCACCTACTACGGCCAGCGTTTCTCTTTCTCGGGCGAAAAGCTTTTCCGCCGCGGCGTCCAGGTCGGTGAGCCGGCGATCGATGCCGAGCTGAAGTCCAAGGACGACGCTTTTGAGAAGGCCATCCGCGCCGCCATCGAGGCCTACTTCAAGTCCAAGGGCGCGCAGGGCTGAGGCTAGGCCTTCGTGCGCGCACGCAGAAAAGCCCCGGATTGCTCCGGGGCTCCTGCAAAGTGGGGTGATTGAGGGGACTTGAACCCCCGACCCCTGGTACCACAAACCAGTGCTCTAACCAACTGAGCTACAACCACCGTGCGTTCCTTCTTTTGCGGAAGGAAGCCCTATGCAGGGAATCCCGCGGGGATTGTCAAACCCGGACCCGAAAGCGCTTAAAAGGCCCGTCCAGCCTGAGGTTTGCCTTCTCGGCCGAGTTTTCCTCCCTTTATCCTTTCCCTTTGCCCCTGCGTATCGCTTTCTAACTCAACTTTATGTCTACGTTTTCCGACCTCGGTCTGCCCGAGCCAGTCCTGCGCTCCTTAGCCGAACACGGCTACGTGACCCCTACCCCCATTCAGGCTCAGGCGATTCCGGTCATCATGGCCCGCAAGGATCTGATCGGCGCCGCCCAGACCGGTACCGGCAAGACCGCCGCTTTCGCTCTCCCGACGCTTTCGCTCCTCGGTCCCGCCGCCGGCAAGCCCCGCTGCCTCGTCCTCGTCCCGACGCGCGAGCTCGCCGTCCAGGTGGATGAGAACTTCCAGAAGTACGGCAAGCACTTCGGCACCCGCACCGCGCTCCTTTACGGCGGAGTCGGCTACGGCGCCCAGGTCAAGGCGCTCGAAGAGGGCGTCGACGTCGTCATCGCGACGCCGGGCCGCCTGCTCGACCTGCATGAGCAGAAGATCCTGGACCTGAAGTCCATCCAGATGCTGATCATGGACGAAGTCGACCGCATGCTGGACATGGGCTTCATCGAGGACGTCACCCGCATCGTCAACTACTGCCCGAAGGACCGCCAGACGCTCCTCTTCTCCGCCACGATCTCCGACGCCATCGGCCGCATCGCCGGCTGGGCGCTCCGCGAACCGGTCACGGTCGACGTCCGCACGGGACTCGGCGCCGCCGATACGGTCGACCACGCGATCTACCCGGTCGATATCTTCCAGAAGTACGACCTCCTGCTGTCGCTGCTCAACAAGAGCGGCTACAAGTCCGTCATCGTCTTCACCCGCACCAAGCGCGACGCCGACCGTATCGCCGAGTGGATCGAAGGCCATGGCACGCCCGTCGCCACGATGCACGCGGACCGTTCGCAGTCCGAGCGCGCCGCCGCCCTCGCGGGCTTCAAGTCGGGCAAGTTCACCATCATGGTGGCGACCGATATCGCTTCGCGCGGCCTCGACATCCGTGGCGTCACGCACGTCATCAATTACAACGTCCCTGAGCACGCCGAAGACTACGTCCACCGTATCGGCCGCACCGGCCGCGCTTCCGCCGAAGGCGAAGCCTTCACCCTCTATTCCCCGGACGAGATGCATCATCTCCAGCAGATCGAAGTCCTCCTCGGACGTACCATCGAGCGCCGCAAGCTCGAGGGCTTCCGCTACTACTCCGAACCTCAGCTGACCCCGGGTAGCGCCAAGGCGGCCGCGGTCTCGCGCAAGCGCAATCGCTGACCGTGTCCGTCTCCGCTTCCGAGCCTCCGATGCGGCGAGCCCTCGAGCTCGCCCGTCAGGCTTGGGGCCGTACGCACCCTAACCCGATGGTCGGGGCGGTGATCACCGAAGGCGGCAAGATCGTCGCCGAAGGGTTCCACGCCAAGGCCGGCGAGCCGCATGCCGAGGTGATGGCCCTGCGTGCCTTAGGGCGTAAGCCCGCCGCGGACGCGGTCCTGCACGTCACGCTGGAGCCCTGTTGCACGCACGGCCGCACGCCGCCGTGCGTCGACGCCATCCTGGCCTCCGGCCTGCGTACGGTCGTCGTGGGCGCGCGTGACCCGAATCCGGCGCACGCGGGACATGGCCTCGAACTGCTGCGAGCCAAGGGCGTCGCGGTCGTCGAAGGGGTGCTGGGCGAGGAGTGCGCCGCGCTCAATCTCATCTTCAATCACTGGATCATCCGCGGCACGCCTTTGCTCGCGCTCAAGGTCGCCTCGACGTTGGACGGCAAACTGACCTTACCCGCAGGGCAGGGGAGGGCGATCACCGGTCCGGAGTCCCAGACGTATGTCCATCGCCTCCGCCGGCTCTTCCCGGCCATCGCCGTCAGCGCCGACACCGCGCTCGCCGACAACCCGCGTCTGACCTCCCGCGGAGACGACGGGGAGACCTGCCCGGTGCGCTTCGTGTTAGACCGGCATTTCAAGACTGCCGGTCACACGGGCCTGAACCTCTTCCAGGACGCTCATCGGACCCGGACGATCGTCGTCGGCCTGGGCTCCTCCGCCAAGAAGTCCGACCTCGCCTGGTATGAGGCCGAGGGCATCAAGGTCTGGGCGCTGGTCGGCGACGAAGATGCCTTCCTCAAGGTCTGGGCCGAGCGCTGCGCCCAGGAGAAGATCATCGGCGTGCTCATCGAGGCCGGTCCACGACTCGCTTCGGCCGTGCTCGCGGCCGGTTCGGTCGATTACCTTTACGCCTTTGTCGCGCCGCGCACCGGCGACCCGGAAGCGCCGTGCTGGCATGATGGCGTGGCGCTGCCAGTGGGGGGTCTTAGGACCTCCCTGATCGGGGTAGACGCCCTTTATCAAGGCCATCTGGGGTAAGTCCTGTCATTGTCCTAGAAAAGGTTCCTAGGCCGAATTAGGGGGTCTTCCGCCGTCTAAAGCGGGTGAGGGGGCGTCTTTTTGTCTCAGAGCGATCCGCTTGGCGGTTTTGGCTCGCCTTTTCAAGAAAATCTTACATCACAGCGAGTCCGCCTCCCTGTCCAAAGCAGAATGGCCCTAACCTTCTAAATCCTAACTACTTATGACAGAGAAAATCTTGGACCACAAGCGTAAGGAGAAGCCCTCCTTCACCTCTCTCATCGAGAAGAAGCGGGATGGCGGCGAGTTCACCGCCGATGAGATCCGTCATATCATCGACTCGGTGATGGATGCCGAGATGCCGGAGGCCCAGCAGGCCGCCTTGGCCATGGCGATCTACTTCAAGCAGATGTCCGCGCAGGAAACCGCGCTCCTGGCCGAAGAGCTCCGTCTTTCCGGTGACGTCATCGACCTCGACCGTCTCACCCAGCCGAAGATCGCCAAGGTCTCGACCGGTGGCGTGGGCGACAAGACCTCCATGGTGCTCGGACCGCTCGGCGCCGCCGCCGGCGTCATCATGCCCGGCATGAACGGCAAGGACGAAGAGTTCTGCATCTCGACCGTCGAGAAGCTCAGCTCGATCCCGGGCTTCAAGGGCAAGGCCACGATGGACCAGTTCCGCCAGCAGCTCGAACGCGTGGGTTGCGCGGTCACCGAGCAGTGCCGCGAGATCGCCCCGGCCGATGACATCCTCTACACGCTCCGCCAGAAGACCGGCACGATCCCGTCCCTCCCGCTCATCACGGGCAGCATCCTTTCGAAGAAGCTCGCCGAAGGCTGCGAAGGCCTGGTGATCGACGTGAAGTGGGGCAACGGTTCCTTCATCCGCGACCTCGAGCAGGCCAAGCAGCTCGCCCGCATCGTCACCCGCGTCGCCCGCTCGCTCAACCGCAAGTGCGTCGCCCTCGTGACCGACATCAACCAGCCCCTCGGCGACTCCGTCGGCACGGGCCTCGAAGTCCTCGAAGCGGTCCGCCTGCTCAAGGGCGAAGGCCCCGAAGACCTGCAGGATCTCGTGCTCAAGCTGGGCATGGAAGTCGTGCGCCTCGCCGGCGTCGCCGGTTCGACCCTCTCCGCCAAGCAGACCGTCGAGAAGCACCTCAAGGACGGCTCCGCCCTCGAGAAGTTCAAGGCGATGGTCCGCGCCCAGGGCGGCAAGACCGACTGGATCGACGATCCCTCGAAGTTCCCGAAGGCGAAGTTCATCCGCAAGCTGCCCGCCCCGAAGCGTGGCTACGTGCACACCATCGACGCCGGCAAGATCGCCCAGGGCGTCCGTCTCCTCGCCACCCTCAAGGATGGCACGCTCGACCCGTCGGTCGGCGTCACCGAGATCCGTAAGGTCGGCACGCAGGTCAAGCAGGGCGAGCCGCTGATCATGATCCATTACAACGACGAGGCCAAGGTCGACGCCGCGCTGCCTTACTTCCGCGACGCCTATCGCCTCGCCCCGAAGCGCCCGAACATGCCCCCGCTCGTCGTCGAGCGCGTGGCCTAAATCGCCTCGCCCGGAAAAAGAAGAGCCGCGGAGCGATCCGCGGCTCTTTTGTTTTCAGCCTTCGCCCGCGGGCGTGCCGTCGGAGGTCAGGATGATGATGAGTTTCTGCCCGTCCTTGCCGGTGAGCTCGATATCCACTTGCAAGGCCGTCGGCAGCTTACGCACGCCGATCGGGCCGGAGATCTGCGCGCAGCCATGGGCCTTGAGGAAGGCGTCGGCCTCGGCGCCGTTCTCAAGGATCACCAATCGGCCCAGCACGGTCTTCCCGTCGGCCGCGCCGACTTCGAGCTTCGCCGATCGGTCGAGGAACGTGTCGTCCAGCTGCGCCCAGGTCACCACGTCGCCCGCGCTGAAGGATCTCTCGCTCGTGCTGCGGATGGCGCTCAGCTCCGCCGGCGTCCCGCGGTGCGTCTCGACCGCCGGCTTGCAGCCGAAGAGCGAGAAGATCGCGAGGAGCAGGAAGAGGGAACGTCGCATGATCAGCTGCACGGGAATCTGATCATCGAACGAGGAAAGCAGGCAGCAGGGCGGGCGGGAGTTCCTTCAGCATCGTGCCCATGCCTTTGTGGTGGGCGGTAACGACGACCACGAGGTCGGCCTCGGGGAACATGAAGATGAACTGGCCGCCGGCGCCGCGGCCTTCGATGGCGTGGTGCGACTTATCGCCGATCTTAAAGTCATCGGTCCACCAAAAGAAGCCGTAACCGTTGGTGGGGGAGAGCTCCGCGATGCGCGCAGTGGCCTTCGCGACGTATTCGGCGGGAATCAGCTGTTCGCCACGCCACTTGCCTTTGTCCAGGACGATCAGGCCCCACTTGACCATGTCGCGCGAAAGGACGCCTGCTCCGGCGGCTGACTTGGGCAGGCCGCTCACTTTATCGGTCTCCCAGTTGTAGTTCGTGATCCCCATCTTGCCGAAGAGCTCCTTGCGGATGAATTCCTCGGCGGAGCCGGGCACGCTGGCCTGCAAGACCTGCATGGCCATGGAAGGGTCCGCAGATTGGTACTTGAAGGTACGAGG
This sequence comes from Verrucomicrobiota bacterium, assembly GCA_009924535.1. Taxonomy (GTDB): domain Bacteria; phylum Verrucomicrobiota; class Verrucomicrobiia; order Opitutales; family UBA953; genus UBA953. Next base: position 303 of record RFRI01000025.1, on the reverse strand, counting down.
CGCGGAAGGAATCGGCTCGCTGTGCTCGAAGTAAGCTTGGACCTGCCCTTGGCCTTTGAGACCCACGGGATTCTTGACCAGTTCCCCGACCTTCTTCTCGTCGATGCGTACGCCTGACTTCATGTTCATCGCCTGTGCCAAGGTGACGTCCTTGGCGCCGTCGACGAACTTCGAGGGCTGCAGATCCTTGAGGAAGGTCCAGACCGGACGATCGAGGTCCGACATCTTCAGGTGACCAAGCTGGATCGCGCGTCCGACGGCCATGGCCGTGTAGGACTTGGTGATCGACATCTGATAGTGCGG
>RFRI01000240.1 GCA_009924535.1 Verrucomicrobiota bacterium | reverse complement strand
CGGGCTTTCTCGTCGGAGCCGTGGCAACTGAAGCAGTTCTCGGAAAGGATCGGGCGGATGTCCCGGTTGAACTGGATGGTCTCAGCTTGGACGGACACGACGGCGTGCAGGCTGAAAAAGAGGGCGAGTTGCAGGGGGCGATGCATCTGGTCTAAAGGGTATGGACGGAAGGGGGGTAGGAGCGTTTCCCTTACTCTTAAGACTGCCGGGGCGGGCGGTCACGTTAGCATTGGGTAAATCAATGAGACAACGGCGAGCGGAAGGGGTTTCAATCTGTATCGTCGCCGATGGACCCCGGGTGTTCGCCTTACCTTTGGGCTGGAGGGGCTACGGCGCCGGGGTAGATTTTGGCCCACCCCTATGGCCTCTGAAATCCAGCCTTCGTCCCGTCGTGAATTCCTTGGCGCCGCCGCCTTCGCCTTGGCCGGCCTGGCGACCGCTTCCCGCCTCGGTGCGGCCGATGCGCCCAAGGTGTCGGTGAAGCGCCCCCCGAATCCCTTCGTTTACAAGTTCAACATCGGCAAGATCGAGGCCTTCTCGATCAGCGACGGCCATATGCTCTTCAAGCAGGGCCTTGAGCTCATGTGGCCGGAGTCGGACCGCTCGACGATGAAGGACGCCTTGGTCTTCAATCGCGAGCGCCTCGATGCGCTGCCGCTCTACGTCAATATCATGGGCCTTAAGGTCGGCGACGAAGTCGCGCTGATCGACGCGGGTTTCGGCGAGCGTCACCCGAATCCGAATTTCGGCTGGTTGGCCGAGGGGCTACGTCAGCTCGGCATCAAGCCCGAGCAGGTCACGACCGGTTTCCTCAGCCATTCCCATTCCGACCACCTCGACGGCTTCGTCGACAACGGTAAGCCGGCCTTCCCGAACGCCAAGATCTACCTGCTGCAGGAAGAGTATGATTTCTGGCGCGGCCCGAATCCCGACTTCTCCAAGTCCAAGCGCGATAAGAAGCCTTTGCCCAACATGGTGAAGACCGTCTGCCGCAATTTCGATATCCTCAAGGACCAGCTCGTCATCGCCAAGGACGGCCAGAAACTCTTCCACGAAGCAGTCACTGTGATCGCGGCCCCGGGCCACACCGACGGACATGCCTGCTTCGAGATCCGCTCCGGCGAAGAATCGCTGGTACACATCAGTGACGTCGTCCATCACCACGTCCTCATGTTCGACAATGTCGGTTGGACCGTGGCCATGGATCATGATCCTGAGACCGCGGTCAAGACGCGGAAGAAGCTCTTCACCCGGATGGCCAAGGAGAAGAGCCGTGCCTTCGGCTTCCACCTGCCGTGGCCGGGTATCGGTACCGTCGTGCCCAAGGGCGACCAATACGCCTGGGTGCCTGAGCGTTTCAGCTGGGGCTCGTAAGCTGTCTGCTTACTGGAAGACGATCGGAGCGGGCGGGGCCGGCGCGGGCGCGGGAGCCTGACCATTGGAAAGCTGCAGCGTGCCGGGCGCACTACGCTGCAGGGTCTCGCCGGCCGGCTGACTGTTCACCCGCTGGATCTCCGCGAGAAGCATCGCGATACCTTGCTGGCGTAGGTTGTTCATCTGCTCGAGCATCGCACCGCGTTCGCCATCGGGGGCGGTCGCCCACGCGGCTTCGATCTGGTGGCGTTGGTCGACCAACTGGCGGTATTCGGGGCGTTGGGAAATGGCCGAGTAGGCCTGCGCCGCCTTCGGGTCATTCGCGATGAGGGTCTCGCGGATACGGCGGCCTTCTTCCTTCAGGTCGGTGAAGCGCTCTTCCATTTTGGCGCGCTGGGCGGTCATCTTATTCGGCGACTCCGGGGCGGCGCGGACGACCACCGCGGGTGCGGTGGATCTGGAGACTTTGACCGTCTCCATCGGGCTGGGCGCTTTGAGGCGGTCGATGGGATTCCTGGGGGCGGGGGCCGGCGCGAAGATACGCCAGGCGCCGACACCGACAGCGGCGAGGAGGAATAGGGCGAGGAGGAACTTACGCATGGGGGGCTACAGGTTGGTCAGGTAAAAGGAGGAGGGGTTCCTTGATTTCCGTTCTGGGAGCGCATCAAGTCCGTCGGTTGAAAGTTGGTGGGCCCACCGGGATTTGAACCCAGAACCAAGGAATTATGAGTTCCGTGCTCTAACCGTTGAGCTATAGGCCCGTGCGTCTTTTGTAGACGCAATGCGGGCCGTTGGGAAGGAAGATTCCGCGGCTTATTTGACGACGTCGATCAGTTGGCTGCGGACCGGTGTCACGGTGGCGCGATGCTTCTCGATGGCGGCCTGAAGGCGGGCGACGACGTCAGGATGTTCGGCGGAGATCTCGTGATTCTCGGACGGGTCGACTTCCAGATTATAAAGCAAAGGTTTCTCGTGGCTGACAGGCTTGTCGCCGTAGCCGGCTTGGGTGATGAGGTGCAGCTTCCAGGCGCCGAGGCGTGCGGCATAGAGCTGCTCGCCGCGATAGTAGCAGAAGACTTCGCGCTCGATGGGTTCACCTTTGAAGAGCAGGCCGGACAGGTCGACGCCGTCCATCGGACGGTCCGTAGGCGTCGAGCCGCCGGCCAACCGTATGATCGTGGGGAAGAGGTCGAGGGTCGACGCGACGTTGCGTTCGACGGTCGGCTTGATCTTGCCGGGCATGCGGAAGATCCCGGGGACGCGCATGCCGCCTTCCCAGGTGCTGCCCTTGCCGTCGCGGAGCAGGCCGGCGCTGCCGCCGGTCTCGGTGCCCATCAGCAGCCACGGGCCGTTGTCGCTGGTGAAGACGACAAGGGTGTTATCGTCGACGCCCTGTTCCTTGAGCGTGCGGAGGATCTCGCCGACGCTCCAGTCGAGTTCTTCGACGACGTCGCCGTAGAGGCCGCGGCTGCTCTTGCCTTTGAAGCGGTCGGAAGCGAACAGGGGCGTGTGCGGGAAGGTGTGGGCGAAGTAGAGGAAGAACGGCTGGGTCTTGTGGGCGGCGATGAACTTCGTGGCTTCTTCGGTATAGCGGCGGGTCAACTGCGTCTGGTCCGCCTTGGGGTCGACGAGTTCGTAGCTGCGGAAGAGCGGAGCGTTCCACCAGGCGGCGTCCTGATCGACGCGGGCGTTAGCCTTGGGCGGATTGCCCGCCGACGGGTTCATGTCGTTGGAGTGGGGCAGGCCGAAATGAAAATCGAAGCCGTGCTTGAGCGGATGGTGCTCAGGGTTGTTCGTCCAGACCCCGAGGTGCCATTTGCCGACCAT
>RFRI01000239.1 GCA_009924535.1 Verrucomicrobiota bacterium | reverse complement strand
TCGCCGAGGCGGCGGTGATCTCCGTCGTCGGCGGCCTCATCGGCCTCGTGGTCTCGATGGGGATCGTCGCGCTGATGAACTACATCCTGACGCAGGCCTTGCCCACGGGGGCGGTCGCCACGCTCGACTGGGTGATCATGTCCCAGGGCCTTGCTTTCTCCGTCATCGTCGGCCTCGTCGCCGGCGTCTACCCGGCGCTCCGCGCCGCCAATCTCGACCCGATCGAAGCCCTCCGTCACGAATGAGATCCCTGCTCCCTGCGTTCCTCGCCGTCCTCACGCTCACGGCCGAGCCCCTGCCGACCTTCGATGTCTTCCCGGGCAAGCCGCCGGGCGAGACTTTGACGATGAAGGAAGGGCAGGATCCCCACGGGACGATTTCGCCAGGTCATCGTGGTAACGTCTTCACGCCTGAACTGACGCCCTGGCCTTCGCCCCGTCCGAATTCTCCGCTCATCCTCATCTGTCCAGGCGGCGGCTATAACGGCCTCGCTGACGGACACGAAGGGGATGAGGTCGCGAAGCGTCTCAACGCTTTCGGCTGCTCCGCCGTCATCCTGCGTTACCGCGTCCCGCGTCGCGACCCGCTCCGCCCTTGGATCGTGCCGCTGCTCGACGCCCGCGCCGCGCTCGAGATCGCCCGCGCCCGCGCGAAGGAATGGAACGCGGATCCGAAGAAGGTCGGTATCCTTGGCTTCTCCGCCGGCGGCAACCTCGCCGCTCGCGCGGCCTACTCTCCGTCCGACGTCGCCGTCCCTCGTCCGGATTTCGCCGTGATGATCTACCCGGCCTATCTCTTCGAGAAGGACCAGCCCGATAGCGTCCTGCGCGACGGCCCCGAGGGCGTGGTCCCGCCGAAGGGCCCCAAGCCCGTGCCGGCTTTCTTCGCCCACAGCGCCGACGACCGTATCCCGGCCGAAGGCTCGATGGCCCTCGCCGCCAAGCTGAAGTCGCTCGGCGGCTCCGCCGAGGTCCACGTCTGGGCCAAGGGCGGTCATGGCTGGGGCGCGACCGATCGTTGCGAGGCCGCCAAGGCCTGGACGGACACCCTCCGTGCCTGGCTTATCGACCAGAAGCTGCTCGCCCCTCTCTGAACTTACCTATGAAGACCACGCTGATCGCCTGCCTGCTGTTCGCCGCCCTCGGCGCCGAATCCTTGCCGCCCGCTCCCGTCTGGGAAGGAGCTCCGCCCGCCGAGACCCGGAAGCAGAAACCGGGCACCGACCCCAAGGGTGTCGTGAACGAAAAAGGATTCCGTTCCGAAGTGATGACTCCGGAATTCGTCGCTTGGCCGGCCGCCAACCCCGGCGCGCCGATCATCATCGTCTGTCCCGGCGGCGGTTACGGCTTCCTCGCCGAGGAGCATGAGGGCGCCGAAGTCGCCCGTCGCCTCAACAAGCTCGGCGTCGCCGCCGTCGTGCTGCGTTATCGCGTACCGCGTCGCGACAACGAGAAGCCTTGGATCGTCCCGGTGATCGACGCCCGCCGCATGGTGCAGATCGTGCGAGAGCGCGCCAAGGACTGGAATGCCGATCCGAAGAAGGTCGGCATCCTCGGCTTCTCCGCCGGGGGTAACCTCGCCGCCCGCGTCGCCTATTCGCCGGCCGAAGCCGATGCCGCGCGCCCGGATTTTGCGGTGATGGTCTACCCGGCCTATCTTTTCGAGAAGGACAAGCCGGATAGCACGCTGCGCGACGGACCCGACGGCGTGATTCCGCCCAAGGGCACGAAGCCGGTGCCGGCGTTCTTCGCGCACAGCGCCGACGACGGTTATCCTGCCGAAGGCTCGATGGCCCTCGCCAAGACGCTCAAGTCGATGGGCGGTTCCGCCGAGGTCCACGTTTGGGCCAAGGGCGGCCATGGCTGGGGCGCTTCGGAGCGTTGCGAGGCCGCGCGGAAGTGGACGGATCTGCTCGGCGCCTGGATGGCCGACCAAGGTTTGCTCAAGCGCTGATCGTCTCCGTCAGCGGCCAATAAAAAAGCCGCCCGAATGGGCGGCTTTTGTCCGGGCTCCGACTTCGCTTAGAAGTTGAAGCGCAGGGCGGCGATGGCGTCCCAGCTCGTGACGGTGGTCTTCGGGCCGTTCTGGAGTTCCTGGACGCTGTAGAACTTGGAGTTCTGGGCGGAGACGGAGAGCTCGACGTTCGGGGTGACCGGGAAGGCGATGCCGACGAAGAACTTGGAGGCGAAGGCTTCCGCGGTGTAGATGCTGGCGCCGCTGAAGTGCACGCCGCCGATGCCGGCGCCGATGAACGGACGGATGCCGTTGCCCTGGGAGAGGCTGTAGGTCAGGTCGAGGGTGGCGCTGGTGGCCTTGGCGTCGACGAAGGCCGTGGCGCTCGTGATGCTCTTGCGGGCGAAGTCCAGGCCGAGGTGGTACTCGTTGTTGAGGTGGGTGCCGATGCCGAGGCCGACGACGCTGGAATTGTCGTAGTTATCGAGGCGGGAATGGCCGACGTTGACGTCCAGGGTGTAGGCCTGGGCGGCGGTGGCGGCGGTGAGGAGGGCGAGGGTGCTGAGGGTTTTCATGGGGAGACGTTAGCCTAGGTGGCTGGGAGAGACTGTAAAGGCGGAACGATTACTTGGCCTCAACCAGTTCGACGCCAGTGATTTCCACGCGTTCGGTGGGGGTGGACCCCTCCTGGCCGACGCAGCGGATGTTCGCGATCTTGTTGAGGACTTCCTCGCCGTCGACGAGCTTGCCGAAGGCCGTATATTTATTGTTAAGGAAGGACGCGTCGCCGTGGCAGATGAAGAACTGGCTGCCGGCGCTGTCCGGGTCGCTGGAGCGGGCCATCGAGAGCACGCCCTTCACGTGGGCGCGGTTGTTGAACTCGGCCTTGACCATGTAGCCGGGGCCGCCGGTGCCGGGGACGCCGCGGGCGCCGACCTTGGAGTTAGGGCAGCCGCCCTGGATCATGAATCCCTTGATGACGCGGTGGAACGCGGTGCCGTCATAGAACTTCTCGCGGGAGAGCTTGAGGAAGTTGTCCACGGTGCGCGGGGCGACGTCGGGCCAGAACTCGACGGTCATGTCGCCGTAGTTGGTGTGGATGATGGCACGAGGGGTGCCGGCAGCAGGGGAGTCTTTCATTTGTTCTTTGTTGTTGCAGGAGGAAAGGGTCAGGGCGGCCACGACGGCCACCGCGGAGAGTAGGCAAAGGCGCAGGGTCTTCATGGGTTTATGCCAAGACCGCCGGCCCGCCCTCGC
>RFRI01000238.1 GCA_009924535.1 Verrucomicrobiota bacterium | reverse complement strand
CCCGAGGAGTTCGGCGAGATCATCCTCCGCTCCGCCGGCGCCGCCGGCACGCTGCGGCTCCGTGACGTGGCCCGCCTCGAGCTCGGCGCCCAGAGCTACGAGCAGCAGGCGACGCTCGACGGCAAGACCGCCGTCGGCATCCGCATCTTCCTCGCCCCCGGCGCCAACGCGCTGGACGTGGCCGACGCCGTGAAGGCCAAGGTCGCCGCGCTGTCCAAGCGTTTCCCCGCGGGCGTCGACTACGAGATCCCGTTCGACACCACCCGCTTCGTGAAGGCCTCCATCAGCGAGGTCGAGCACACGCTCTTCGAGGCCGGCATCCTGGTCGTCCTGGTCGTCTTCCTCTTCCTCGGCAGCTGGCGCGCGACCCTGATCCCGATGCTCGCCGTGCCGGTCTCCCTCATCGGTACCTTCGCGGGCCTGTGGCTCTTCGGCTTCGGCATCAATACCCTGACGCTCTTCGCGATGGTGATCGCCATCGGCATCGTCGTGGACGACGCGATCGTGATGCTCGAGAACGTCGAGCGCCTGATGCACGAGAAGGGCATGTCGCCGTTCGACGCCGCGATCGCCTCCGTGCGTGAGGTCGGCGGCGCGATCATCGCGATTGTGCTCGTGCTTGTCTCGGTCTTCCTGCCGGTCGCCTTCCTCGGCGGCATCGCCGGCGCCCTCTACCGTCAGTTCGCCATCACCGTGGCCGTGGCCGTCGTGATCTCGGGCTTCGTCGCCCTGACACTCACGCCCGCGCTCTGCGCCCTCATCCTGCGTCCGCGCGATGCTGAAGCTCCGCACGGCAATCGTTTCCTGCGCTGGTTCGAGGCCCGCTTCAATTCTGTCGCCGCTTGGCACGGCCGCACCGTGCGCTGGCTGCTCGGTCACCCCAAGGCCGCCCTCGGGATCTTCCTCGCGATCCTCGCGGCCAACGTCGTGCTCATTCGCCTGATTCCGCGTGGTTTCATTCCTTCGGAGGACCAAGGCTACGTCCTCGGTGTGGTCTCGCTCCCGGACGGCGCCAGCGTCTCGCGCACCCGCACCTACATGGCGGAGATCGTCCCCGAGATCATGGCCACGCCTACTCCGAAGAGCGAGGTGTTCCATGCCTTCGCCATCAGCGGCTTCGACCTCATCGGCGGCGGTGAGAAGACCAACGCCGGGACGATCTTCATCCCGCTCATCCCTTGGGATCAGCGCAAGTACAGCGCCGAACAGCTCAGCGGCATGCTCACCGGCGCCGTCGCCAAGTCCAGCAAGGGCATGTGCTTCGTGGTGAACCCTCCGCCCATCCGCGGCATCGGTTCCGCCGGCGGCTTCGAGTTCTACCTCCAGGCGCGCGACGACGACGATCCGGCCAAGCTCGGCAAGGTGCTCGACGGCCTGCTGGCCGCGCTGCGTAAGCGTCCCGAGCTCGCCGGCATCAACACCTTCTACCGCACGACGGTCCCGCAGTACGCCGCGGAGGTCGACCAGGTGCGCGCGGCCGCCCTCGGGATCCCTTTGCCGGACATCTACGACGCGCTCCAGACCACCATCGGCTCGGTCTACGTCAACGACTTCACCCGCGCCGGCCGGACCTACCGCGTGCTCATGCAGTCGGAGCCTTCGGACCGCATGGCGCTCAAGGACGTCGGTCGCGTGCACGTGCGCGCCAACGACGGCTCGATGGTCCCGCTGACTTCGCTCGTGACCGTCCGCGAAAGCTACGGCCCCGACCAGATCGAACGCTATCAAGGCTTCGTCGCCGCGCGCGTCATCGGCGGCAGCGTCCCGGGCGTGAGTTCGAGCGACGCGTTGCGCATCGTCGAGGAGACCGCCGCGGCGACCCTGCCGCCTGGCTATGAACTCGATTGGACCGCGCAGGCCCTGCAGGAGAAGCGTTCGGCTTCTTCGGCCGTGCCCGCTTTCTCGATGGCCCTGCTGATGGTCTTCCTGATCCTCGCCGCCCTCTACGAGAAGTGGTCGCTCCCCATCGGCGTCATCCTGACCGTGCCATTCGCCCTCCTCGGCGCGCTCGTCGCGATCTTCGTCCGCGGCAGCGCCTCCCGCCCGGGCAAGGCCGTCCCGCGCCAGTTCCCCGCCGTGCTCACCGACGGCAAGGTCAAGGAATTCACCGAAGGCAGCGGCCGGCTCGACATGGCCAACGCGATCGCCAGCAAAGCCAACCCGCTCACCGCCCGCGTGATGGCCAACCGCATCTGGACCGAACTCATCGGCCGCAGCCTCGTCGAGACGCCGAGCGACTACGGCGTGCGCACGCCGGCCCCGAAGAACCCGGAACTCCTCGAGCACCTCGCCGCCTCCTTCATGAAAGACGAATGGTCGATGAAGAAGCTCATCCGCTCGATCGTGCTCTCCCGCACCTTCCTCCAGACGGCGGACGTCCGGGCCGACGGCCTCGCCAAGGATCCCGACAACGACCTCAACTGGCGCGCCCAACGCCGTCGCCTCGATTTCGAGGCCATGCGCGACAGCATGCTCCGCGTCGCGGGCCGACTCGATTCCGCCAAGCTCGGCGGCCAGCCGTTCAACCTCGAGGCGAATTTCTCCGAACCCCGCCGCACGCTGTACGGAAGCATCGATCGCCAGAACCTCCCGGCATTCTTCCGGACGTTCGATTTCGCCAATCCGGACTACCACGTCCCGAAGCGGAACCAGACCACCACCCCGCAGCAAGCCCTGTGGATGATGAACCATCCGTTCGCCCGCGCTCAGGCCGAAACCCTCGCCGCCAAGGTCGCCGCCCTTTCCTCCACCGAAGCGAAGGTGAAGGCCCTCTACGTCGCCGTGCTCGGTCGTGCGCCGAACAAGGACGAGACCGCGCTCGCCCTCGACTACCTGCGCGAAGCCGAACTCGCGCCCGCTCCGGCCAGCTGGCGTAACGGCTACGGCGGCTGGAATCCCGCCACCAAGTCCGTCGCGTTCACGGACATGACGGTCGCGACCAAGGAGCGCATCGCGCCGACCGCGGACCTCGCCGACAAGAAGTTCGCCCATACTTTCCTGACATCCAAGGGCGGACATCCCGGCGACAAGACCGACGGCACCGCGGTGATCCGGCGCTGGACGGCCGGGAGCGCCGGGAAGTATCGCATCGAAGGCACGCTCGCCGTCGCCAGCAAATCCAGCGATGGCGTCCGAATCATTCTCTGGGGCATGCCCGATAGCCCACCCGATGAATCCAAGTACTTCATCGGCGGCTGCCTGATTGATCACCAAAA
>RFRI01000237.1 GCA_009924535.1 Verrucomicrobiota bacterium | reverse complement strand
AGCTGGGCCTTGTGCAGGCGCACGCGGGACTGGAAGCGGGCGCGGAGCTCAGGAGATCGGCCGAGGGCGGCCCGAAGACGGGCGACCTGGGACTCGGAGGCGTTGCCCTCGAGGAAAGCGGCGACCAAGGACTCGAACTCGGAGCTGCTCATCCGCGGAACTCCTCTCCCATGAGTTCGCGCAGCGCTTCGCGGGCGCGGTTGATGCGGCTCTTCACGGTACCGATGGAAAGGCCGAGGTCTTCGGCGATCTCCTCATAGGACATGTTGCGGACGTTGCGCATCGTCAGGATACGAGCGTGTTCCGGCTTCAATTGTTCCATGCATTCGGCGACTTTGCTGACGAATTCGTTATGCTGGGCCTCGTGGCCGGGGCCCTGGGCGCCATCCGAAAGGATGTCGTGCAGCGTGGCGCCGGGATCGTCCCCGAGGTCCGCATCGAGGGACATGGACTGGTCGCGCTTCCGTCGGCGCCAATACCAGTAACGGTTACGGGCCAGATTGGTGCCGATCTGATGGATCCAGGTCGAAAAAGTCGCCGTACCACGGAACGAAGCCAGGACGCGGTGGGCCCGGATGAAGGTATCCTGGGTGATCTCCTCGGCGTCCTGACGATTCCGAAGCAAAGAGAAGACCTTGGCGAAGATGCGGCCCTGATATTTCAGGACCAATTCGTTGTAAGCCGAGAGATCCCCCTGACGGGCGCGGTCCAAGGCGGACTGGTCGGCTTCGGTCTCCATGAAGGGGAAGATTAAGAGGGGTTCGGAAAATAGGTCGGAATCGACCCATAATCGTGGTGACATATCTTTACAACTCCCCCTCCCTAATCAACCTATTTCAGACCCCACCTCGGAGCCGATGTTCACTTCCAGCAAGAAAAACCCTACCCTCTCCTGGGTCGACTGCCTCAGCGGAGCCCGGGGCGTCATCGATAGCCTCCCCTCCGCCCTGCCTGGCGACGGCGTGAACCCGTCGTTTTCGTTGGTCAAAAACGGCGAGTCCCTCGCTTTGGAACCGTCCGGCCAAGGTTCGGCCTTGGTCAACGGCGCCCCCCTTCGTCAACGGCTCGACATTTCCGAAGCCACGACCATCCAGCTGCCCTCCGCCCTCTTGGTCGCCGCCCCCGCCGACCAGCAGAACTTCGCCTTCATCCGGACGGACCTCTGGGTCCTCTTCGACGCCCAGACCGGCGACCAGCTCGGCGAATTCCCTCCGCAGCGTCTCCTCGACGTCGCCCAGGAACTCGGACGCGCGACCGACACCCTCGCCTGCACGCCGCAGGGACTCGAGGTCGGCTTCAGCCTTTCCCAGATCGCGCCGCTGCTCTCTCCGCAGGAAGAAGCCGTCGTCCGCCCGAACGGCAAGGCGCTGCTCGCGGCCGAACAGAACCGCGGCGCCCATCTCTGCCCGGTGTGCTGGACGCGCTTCGACGCCGGCGACGCGCTGAGCATCGCGGTGCACGAAGACCTGCGCGGCGACCCGATCCTCGGCTCCGACGTGCGCCTCCGCTTCCAGCCAACGCGCTTCAACGACCAAGGCCTCGCCCTCGATCCGATGGGCTTGGCGTGCACCGACATCGCCTGCCCGCATTGCCGACGCCAGCTGCCTCCCGGCTACCTCGACCGTCCGCACCGCATCATCTCGCTCATCGGCGCCCCCAGCGCCGGTAAGTCCTACTACCTCGCGGTGCTCACACGCACATTGCAGGACCGGCTGCCCGAGGACTTCAACCTCGCCTTCAAGGACGGCGATCCCAGCGGCAACATGCTGCTCAACCAGATGCGCAACACGCTCTTCTCCGCGGCCACGCCGGAAGACGCGCTGCTCGGCAAGACGGCCCTCGAAGGCGCGACCTACGAGAAGCTCCCCCGCCTCGGCCGCATGGTCTCCTTACCCCGCCCATTCATCTACTCGATCAGCCGCCCGGGCCAGCAACGCAACGAGACTTCAGTCATCCTTTACGACAACGCCGGCGAACACTTTGAACCAGGCATCGATATCCATGACTCACCTGGCGCGATGCACGTCGCGACTTCGAGCGGCCTGATCTTCCTCTTCGACCCCACCGCCAACGCGCGCTTCAAAGCCAAGCTCGTTGGCGTCGAAGACCCTCAGTTCACGCTCAAGGGACGGATCGACCAACAGGACAGCATCCTTGCCGAGATGGAGACACGCATGAAGCGCGTCCTCGGACTTGCGCAGGACGAACGCATCAAGACGCCGCTCGCCTTTGTCGTCGGAAAGTCCGACACCTGGGAAAAGCTCCTGAGCTCGCCGCTCGAACCGGTGGTCAGATCCGGTGCCCTCGACCTCGCCGCCGTCGCGCGTAATTCCGCCCGCGTCCGCGAGGTCCTCGTCCTACTCTGCCCCGGACTCGTCGCCTCGGCGGAATCGCTCGCCGAGCAGATCAGCTACTTCGCCGCCACCTCTTTCGGCCACACGCCGGTGATGATCCAAGCCGGCCTAAATAAAGGACGTATCGCCCCCGACCCGCAGCGCCTCGCGCCCGCGCACGTCGAAGAGCCCCTCTATTGGCTGATGCACCTCGCCTCCCCGGCGATGTTCCCCTCGTCCGAAAACACCGCCCGCTGATGCCCCTCCAACTTATCTTCACGTCGGCGCCGCAGGGACTCACGCCCGGCCGCAGCGGGTATTGCACCGTCGCCCGCCACCGCGCCGTTCCCGACCGGCTCGCGCAGCTGCTTGAGTCCGTCGGCACTCCGCATGAACGCCCCGAAGGCGAGACGTTCACCTTCCGCATGCTCGAAGCCGGAGGTAAGAACTGGTGCGTGCTCTCCCGCTTCGTCGCGCGCGGCCTCGACTACACCCAGCGCGACAACCGCCTGGCGCATCACCTGATCTTCTCGCTCGAGGAAGCCGCCGTGCTGCCTCCGCCGGCCGCCATCGCCGGCCGCTGGAAAGGCTGGCGCAACGAATGGTCCGGCGCCCCGATCTGGCTCGAAGGCGAAGACCGCCCCCTCCAGCTGGAGAGCCAGACCCCGCTGACCCCCGCCGTGACGTGGCGTGAAGAAACCGGCACGGGCGCCAAGGCGGCCTGGCTGATCAACGCCTCGGGACCCGCCGCCGTCGGCCTCCTCAACCCGCCGGAAACCCTGCGCCTCCTCCGCCTGCTGGCCGAGGCCTCCGCGCTCCTCGGCAAATCCTCCTGGGCCGCGACCTTCACCACCGACGCCGCGACCACGGCATTGGTCGTCGCGCGGCCCACGCCCTGGGACGTACCTATCCCGGCGGATTGGC
>RFRI01000236.1 GCA_009924535.1 Verrucomicrobiota bacterium | reverse complement strand
GCGTACCGCCCTGGGCCAACACGCCGGCACGCAGTTCGGCTGCAACCTGCTCGCCCAGCGCATTGGCCGAAGCCAGGTCAAGTACCGTGGCTTGTGCGCGCACTTGGACCAGAGGAAGGTGCCCTTCCGGGTCGCCCCATGCTGCGCGCAGGCCCAGCAGGTCGCCCTCAAAGGTGGCGAAGGCAGCCAGCGGCATGGAGCAACTGCCGCCCATGATGCGGCTGACCGTGCGTTCGGCGCTGACCGCCAACATGGTCGGCATGTGGCCCAGCGGCGCCAAGGCAGCATGCACGTCGTCGCGCTGTCCGTAGACCTCAATACCCAAGGCCCCTTGACCGGCTGCGGGCAGCATCTCTTCGGGCTCAAACACCGCCCGAATCCGGCTCTCCAGACCCAGGCGCTTCAGGCCCGCTGCGGCCAGAACAATGCCGTCATACAAACCGTCATCGAGCTTTTTCAAGCGCGTATCCAGGTTGCCACGCAAGGGTTCGTAGCGCAAATCCGGGCGCAGCGCCTGCAACAAGGCCACGCGGCGCAAGCTCGAGGTTCCCACCACGCCGCCTTTCGGCAGATCCTGCAGCGTGGCGTAACGGTTTGAGACCCAGGCGTCACGCGGGTCTTCGCGCTCCATCACGCACGCAATCACAAAGCCTTCGGGCAATTCCATGGGCACGTCTTTGAGCGAATGCACCGCCAGGTCCGCACGCCCGTCTTCCAGCGCGGTCTCAAGCTCTTTGACGAACAAGCCTTTGCCTCCGACTTTGCTCAACGTGCGGTCCAGAATCTGATCGCCCTTGGTGGTCATGCCCAGCAGCGCGCTGGCATGTCCCAAGGCACCCAGGCGGGCTTGCAAATGTTCGGCTTGCCAAAGGGCCAAACGGCTCTCGCGTGTGGCGATGGTGAGGTGTCGCAAAGTCGTAACCTGTTGGTAATGGGTAGGGGAATAAAGGCTGCGTGGGATGCTAGCATGAGCGAATGAGAACCTCTGCCCCCCCCAGCACTGCGGCGGCACGCCGCAAAGACGATGAACGTCCCATGATGGAAGACATCCGCCTACTCGGGCGGATTTTGGGTGACGTGATACGCGAGCAAGATGGCGTCGCGGCCTTTGAATTGGTGGAGCGTATCCGTACGCTGTCGGTGGCCTTCAGGCGCCACGCCGACCACGAGGCCGACCGGGCCTTGAAGAAGCTGCTCAAAGGTCTGAGTGCCGACCAGACGGTCAGCGTGATCCGCGCCTTCACCTACTTCAGCCACCTGGCCAATCTGGCCGAAGACCGGCACCAAATCCGCCGCCACGCTATCCATGATCGCGCGGGGGATGTGCAGGAAGGCAGCCTGGAAGTGGCGCTGGCCCGCCTGCGCGACCGCGCCGAGCGCGACGCGCGACACCTCTTCCTGGTCGAGGGCTTCCGCGAGCTGACCCGCGCCTTGGAGCGGGCGGTGAAGGTGGAGGAGGTCTATTTCTGCCCGGCCATGTTCCGCGGCTCCGAGGCCGCCGAACTCGTCACGCGTGCCCGCGCCGCCGGCATCCCGTGCTGCGAGCTGGGCGTCTCGGCCTTCGAGTGCTGAGGACGGCGGACTCCGCCGGGTGCGATGCGCTGGTCATCTGCGATCCGGTCACCGACGCCTTCAACCCGAACGTCGTGCGCTCGTCGCAGGGCGCGCTCTTCTCCGTGCCGGTGGCGGTCTGCTCGTCCGCGGAGGCCGTGGCGTGGATGCAGGCCAAGGGTATCCGCTCCCTGGCCACGACCCCCGCGGCGACCAAGACCTTCTGGGACGTCGACTGCCGCGGCCCCAGCGCCCTGTTGCTGGGCTCGGAGAAGGACGGGCTGAGCGACTTCATGCTCGGTTCGGCGGCCGAACGCATCGCGATCCCGCAGGCCGGCCTTTCCGATTCGCTCAATGTCTCGATGGCCGCCGGGATCGTGTTGTTCGAGGCCGTCCGGCAGCGCCGCAAGTGACCATGCGACGACCTTGGGGCCTCGCTTCGGCCGGCTTCGGGGCGCTCGCGGCGCTTTGTTTCACCGGTTTCAAAGCGACTCCTGCCAGATTGGACGAGCAAGGCGTGCTCCATGAACCCTTCGGCCTGATACCGCTGGGGTACCTCTGCGCGCTGCTCGCGGCCGTGTCGTTCGGCGTGGCTTGGCTTCGCCGTAAATAAGAAGGCCAGGCTTTGCGGCCCAGCCTTGCACTAGGTCTATTGGATTCCACCGCGCGCCTACTTCTTCTCCGCCATCCCTTCGATGGCTTTGATGACGGCGATATAATCGGGATTTTTGACGTCGTCTCCCATGATGGTGCAGTGCACCAACAGGTCGCCGATCAGCACCAAGGCGTCGGTCTTCAGCAGGTAGTCCTCCTTGCCCTGCTTGGGTCGGGGTTTGCCGACCTCGCTCTTGTCGGTCAAGGTCGCCGCATAGCCGACGCCCTGCTCCATCTGTAGTTTTAAAAGGGTTACCTTCCCTTCGGCCGAGTGGGGGATGTCTTCTTCCAGGAAACGCCGCAGCTCGGTTTTGATCTCTTCCTCCGTCTTGGGGTTCGCCTTGTAGGGAGGCGCGACGGACACATGGAGGGCTACTCGTTCGTCGGGAGAATAGGACGTCAGTTCGCCGACGACGACCGGCTTCGGGATCCCTTGGTAGCGCAGGGCGAGGTGCGATTCATTGTTGGTGAACCGACCAGGGACCGTGAGGGTGATTTCCTTGCGCTTACCGTTGAACTCGCGTTCGAGCTGGATGACCTGCGCCTTGCTGTCCGGCTTGGCGGGCTGGGCGTCGGACGGCTTCTTGGTTTCACCCAGTAGGCCGATCGCCAACAAGCTAAGCAGGCAGCAAGGAAGGCGCATGGGATAGGCTCAGCCGATGGCCTTGGCGACGAGGTCGTCGAGCTTCTTGCCGTCGACGGCGAAGGCGCGGATGCCTTCGGCGGTCTTCTCGGTGGCCATGGCGTCCTCGTTGTGGTGCCAGCGGAATTCCTTCTCGCCCCAGGCCTTGGCGGCTTCGCCCTCGGCCTTGGCGGCGGTCTCGTCGAGGACCTTCGGCACGGCGGCGGAGTCCTTGGAGAGCTCGTCGAGCAGGTTCGGGGCGATGGTCAGGAGGTCGCAACCGCAGAGGGCCTTGATCTGGCCGACGTTGCGGAAGGAGGCGCCCATGACCTCGGTCTTGATGCCGTGGCGCTTGTAGTAGGCGAAGATACGGCGGACGGACTGCACGCCGGGGTCGTTGGCGCCGGCGGAGGCGGCTTCGTTCCAGTTGGCGCCCTGGGCCTTCTTGTGCCAGTCGTAGATGCGGCCGACGAACGG
>RFRI01000235.1 GCA_009924535.1 Verrucomicrobiota bacterium | reverse complement strand
GCCGTTGAAGGCCAGGAAGAACAGCAATTCCGGATCGCGTCCCAGTCGGGCAAGCAATGCCGAATCGGGCTGGTTTGCTTCACAGCGCACAAGCTCGATGCCGCGTCGGGAGAAGGCTTGCGACAAGGCGTCGAAATGACCCTCCAGATGGCCAAACTCGTCCGCCGCGCTGCTGATCAGCATGGCAACTCGTCCAACACGGGCCGCGGGCGATGATGGGGCCGCCGGAAAGGGTGAAGCGTCCGAACTTGCGGTTATCGGCGTCGGGGTGGTCGGTGGCGTGGCCGACGTCGACGGCGATGGAGACCTGCGGGTTGATGCCCTGGGCGGAGACCTGCGCGCCACGCGTGCCGATCTCTTCCTGGGTGGTGGCGACGGAGACCACGCGGGCGGCGAGTTTCTTCTCCTTGGAGAGGCGGCGGAAGGCTTCCATGCACACGTAGGCGCCGGCCTTGTCGTCGAACGCGCGGGCCACGCCGATGCTGCCGCGGAGGATCTCCGGGCCGTCGGTGTAGATGGCGGGGTCGCCGATGCGGACGATCGCGAGGGCGTCGGCGCGGTTGTTCACGCCGATGTCGATCCACATGTCATGGCGTTCCGGGACGCGCTTGCGGTCTTCGGGCGAGAGCAGGTGCACGGCGCGCTTGCCGGTGATACCGAGCACGGGGCCGTTGCGGGTGAGGATATGCAGGCGGCGGCCGGAGGGGATGATCTGGTCGTGGCCGCCGAGGAATTCGAAGTACAGGTAGCCCTTGTCGTCGACGTGCGAGATGATCAGCCCGATCTCGTCGATGTGGCCGGCGAACATCAGGGTGGGGCCGCCGTCGCCCTTGAGCTCCGCGATGCGGTTACCAAGCGCGTCCTTGGAATACTTGTCGGCCGACTTCTCGACATGGTCGTCGATGACCTTCTGGGCCGCGAACTCGTGGCCGGTCGGGGATTTAGCTTCGAGCAGTTCCTTCAGGAATTCAGGGTAACCGACGGGCTTGGCAGGCTTTTTGGACATGAGGGAGTTCTACACGGCTAGGGGTAAAAGTCGAGCGACAGGTAGGGTTGAGCGGCCCGCTCAACCATGGCTGACCAAGGGTGGTCAGCCCTACCAAGGCAGGCGATGCAGAATCCAGGGGAGACCGGGAACCGGATAGGATGCTTCGGTGTATCGGGTAGGGTTGAGCGCCCTCGCTCAACCGCGGCTGACCAAGGGTGGTCAGCCCTACCTCGAGACGGGACTCACTTATTCCACGGCGCCTTCGCGATCAACAGTCCCATCCCGCACCAATCGGTGACGCCGGCGAAGATCAGGCCGGCGCCGACGAAGCCGCTGAGGCCGTAGAAGCCTGGGTGGACGTTGGCGCCGAGCAACACGCCACCGAAAACCAGCGTGCCCGCGGCGATGCGGACCTGGCGTTCGATGGAAATGACCCCGTTTGAAATCTTATCCAGAGGCAGTCCCGCGGTCGCACAAGCGGCGGTGCCGCCGGTGACCACCAGGAGTTGGAGGCCTTTGCCGGAGAGACGTTCGGCCGCGATGGTGGCGCGTTTGCCAGCGGCGCAGAGGAGGACGACGTGGCGGTCGGCATTACCGCCGCGGAGTGCGTTGACTTTGGCGACAGTGACCAGTTCGAGCGGAAGATTGACGGCGCCGCGGACATGTCCGCCGCGGAATTCGGCGGGCGAACGGACGTCGAGCAGCAGCGAATTTCGCGCGCGTTCGGCTTCGATATCCGTCGCGGCAATGGTCTCGATGGTCATCGTTCGAGGCGGTTGGCCGCGCTGACGAGCGCCTTGAGGCCGGCGAGCTCGATATTGGCGTCGACACCGCAACCCCAGACGGTGCGGCCGTCCTTGGACTGGAGGGAAACGTAGGCGGCGGCGGAAGATTCCGAGCCGGCGGTCAGGGCATGCGAGCGGTAGTCCTTGAGGGAGAAGTTCGCCCAGCCCTTCGACTCGAGGGCGTGCACGAGGGCGCTGATCGGGCCGTTGCCTTCGCCGACGAGGGTGAGGACCTGGCCGGCGTGACGGACCTCGGCCTGGCAGCGCACGGTTTCCTTGCTGACGGGCGCGGAGCTGAACGCGACGAGTTCGAGGGGCGTGGAGACGTTGACGAAGTTCTGGCGGAAGCAGTCGTGGATCTCGGCGGGCGTGAGTTCCTTGCTGAGCTTGTCGGCATGCTTGCCGATGAGGTTGCCGACTTCCGGGTGCATGAGCTTCGGGAGGTCGAAGCCGAACTCGCGGTCGAGCACGTAGGCGACGCCGCCCTTGCCGCTCTGCGAGTTGATGCGGATGATGGCCTCGTACGAACGGCCGATGTCCATCGGGTCGATAGTGAGGTAGGGGACGTCCCAGAGGGCGTCGTGGCCGATCTTGCCGCGGCGATCCATGCCCTTCTTGATGGCGTCCTGGTGGGAGCCCGAGAAGGCCGTGAAGACGAGGTCGCCGCCGTACGGGTGGCGGTCGTGCACGCTCATGCGGGTCACGCGCTCGTAGACCTCGCGGATGGCGCCGAGGTTGCGGAAGTCGAGGCGCGGGTCGATGCCGTGCGAGAACATGTTCAGCGCGACGGTCACGATATCGAGGTTGCCGGTGCGCTCGCCGTTGCCGAAGAGCGTGCCCTCGACGCGGTCCGCGCCGGCCATCAGGCCGAGCTCGGTGGCGGCGACGCCGGTGCCGCGGTCGTTGTGCGTGTGCAGGGAGACGATGGCCATCTCGCGGTGGCTGAGGTGGCGGCAGAACCATTCGATCTGGTCGGCGTGCGTGTTCGGCGTGCCGGCTTCGACGGTGAGAGGCAGGTTGAGGATGATCTTGCGCTGGGCCGAAGCACCCCAGGCCTTCGCGACCGCTTCGCAGACCTCGAGGGAGTAGTCGGGCTCGGTGAGCACGAACGTCTCCGGGCTGAATTCCAGCTGCCACTGCGTGTCCGGCAGGGCGTCGGTCAGCTCGCGGATGAGCTTGGTGCCGTTGACGGCCATCTCGAGGACCTGGGCCTTCGAGAGGTTGAAGACGATCTCACGCTGGGCCGGGTTGGTCGGCGTGTAGAGGTGGACGATCGCACGACGGGCGCCCTTGAGGGAGTCGATCGTGCGGCGGATGAGGTGTTCGCGGGCCTGGACGAGGACCTGGACGGACACATCCTCGGGGATCAGCTGCTTCTCGATGAGCTCGCGCGTGAAGGCGAACTCCGTGTCGGAGGCGGAAGGGAAGCCGATCTCGATCTCCTTGAAGCCGATGCGGCAGAGCATCTGGAACATCTCGTGCTTCTCCTGCACGTTCATCGGGATCGCCAGGGCCTGGTTGCCGTCGCGGAGGTCGACGGAGCACCAGCG
>RFRI01000234.1 GCA_009924535.1 Verrucomicrobiota bacterium | reverse complement strand
TGCCGGCGAGGCCCGTGCCGATCGGGCGGCGGTGGTCTTCATCCATGGCGGCGGCTTCACCGGCGGCGACAAGGCGGAGTATCGCTCCGCGAGCGTGAGCGCGGATCTCTGTCGCGCGGGTTACGTCGTCGTCAGCTGCAACTATGTGCTCGGCTCCAAGGACAAGCCGGGCGTCTGGCCGCAGAACATCGCCGATTGCCGCAACGCCGTCCGCTGGGTGCGCGCCCATGCCAAGGAGCTTGGCGTCAATCCGGACAAGATCGGCGTGGCCGGCGGTTCGGCCGGAGGTTATCTCGCGCTGATGGTCGGTCTTTCCGACGATCGGACCGGCCCGGGCGGCGATCCGTCCGCGAAGGTCTCCGCGAAGGTGTCCGGTATCATCGACATGTACGGCGTCGTGAACTTCTCCAAGCACGGCAAGGGCGACGTCCCGGGCGTCTCCGCCGAGGCTCAGCAGGCCTATCTGCCGACCTATCAGGCCGACATGCGGGATCCGCCCGTGCTGATCCTCCACGGCACCGCGGACACCACGGTCGACATCGCGCAGTCCGACGAGCTCGCCGCGGCCTTGGTCATCGCGAAGCTCCGGTTCGATTACATCCGCGTCACGGACGCCCCGCACACCTTCGATCTCCATCCGAAGGGCAAGGGCTGGAAGCGCGATCGCATCGATTACGACACCACCGGCGTACCTGGCATGGGCAAGGATGCCAGCGATCAGGCCGACCTGGTCGCGCCGACGCTTGATTTCCTGCGTCGGACGATCGGCAAGTAATCCTTACTCCTTCAGGCGGGCCATCACCGTCGAGCCCTGGAGCTGGACGTCGAAGCGGCCGGTGTCCTCGAGCATGCGATAGAATTTCGCGTAGCGCGGGGCGTTGGCTTCGAGGCCGGGATGCTCCTGCAGCAGGAACTTCTTGATGACCTCGACCTTCAGCCATTCGCCTTCGGGCGCGAGGCCGGTGGCGACGTCGACGAGCGCGTCGATGATATCCTGGCGCTGCTGCAGCTGGGCGCGACGCTGGTCGGCCTCGGCCTTGCCTTGGGCCTGCTGGGCCGAGGTGAGATTCGGACGGTCGCGATAATCCTGACCAGCGTTGTCCTGGGCTGGGCGGGCTTCGCGTGGCGGGCGGGCCTCGCGGGGCTGACGCGGTTCGCGCGGGGCGCGTTCCGGACGGGGCTCCCGGGCCTCGCGCCGGGGGCCGGGCTCGCGCGGCGGGCGCGGAGCGTCGGCGAAGCGGAGTTCCGGCAGCATCTTCTCGAACTGGTCGAGCAGGGCGCCGACCTCCTTGTTGGTCTTCGGCGCGAGCGCGCGGAGGGCCTGGGCGATGAGGCCGAGGGCGAGGCGCGGATCGGACTTCGCGGCCTGCTCCTTGTCCATGCGTTCGCGGAGTTCGGAGAGGTTCAGGTAGTGATGGGCCGTGGAGCGGAGCGCCTTGTGCGTGCGTTCGCCCATCACGATGATGCGGACACCGAGGCGTTTCGCGTCCTCGACCACCGGCGTGAAGTCGCTGTCGTTCGTGACGAAGATGAGCGTCGTGGGCGGATTCGGCCCGGCCATCAGCTTCACCGCGTCGATCGTCAGGCGCATGTCGGCCGCGTTCTTGCCGGGCGTGTAGCTGCGTTGGTCGACGAGTTCGAGTTCCGGCCAGTCCTGGGCGGCGGCGCGCCAGCCGCTGAGGCGGCCGTGGAAGTCGCCGTAGGCGCGGGCCGCGGAGATCTCCGTCTCGCCGATGAAGCGGCGCAGGGTGGGGAGGTGCTGGTGCGAGACGTTGTCGGCGTCGATGAGCACGCCGATGCGCTGGTTGGGCTGGGCCTTGGCGGCTTCGGGCGTGGAAGTGGAGGCGGCGTCGGCCTGGCGGCGGACCGGCTTCGCGGCGCGGCGGGCGGAAGGCTTGCTGGAGGCGCGGCCGCGCGCGGGAGCGGCGGCTTTCTTGGGCTTGGGTCTGGGCACGGCGAAAAAGGTCCTTATCCGTGCGATGAAAGCCACGCCGCTACAATGCGAAACACCGGGCGCCCGTCCGGCGACGCCTTATATTTATGATATTTATTGTCTGGAACTTACCCATTCCTTGGCTGTTAAAAAGGTGTGAATTTCCACCTCCCTCGCACCCTCGGCTTCCTGGCCGCCGTCTGCTGGGGAGCCGTCGTCGGCGCGGTCGTCGAGCCCATGTGGACGGCCAAGCCCGGACCCTGGGGCGACCTGGAGGTCCGCACGGTCTACCTGGAGCCGCCGGAAAGCCTCCTGGCGGTCGTGGCCAAGCCGAGCACGGTGACCCGCTGGACGTTCGAGCAGACCACGGCGCACGCCGTCCGTGAGATCCTGACCAAGGCCAAGGTGCCTGCGGCCGTGATCGAGCGCCTTTTCAGCCCGGTACGCCTCGTCACGAGCGGCAACAGCATCGTGCTGCTCCCCGAGGCCGACGACCTGACGGCGCTTTCCGAGGAATCCCGCAGCGCCCTCTACCTCGAACTGGCGAAGCACGCCGCCAACGAATACCAGCGCGACCCGGTGTTCATCCTCGGCGGCGACGTCGACGATTGGATGCAAGGCGCCTCGCTCACGCCGGCGCAGCAGGCGCTTTTCCGGCGGCTGCTCTGGAAGCGCGGCGGCGCGCTCGTCTTCAGCGACGTCCAGGCCCTGCTGGGGCTGGCCAAGACGCCTGAGGAGGTGACCGCGGTCTTCCGCTCCGTCACCCGCGTGCGCAGCCTCGTCGTCGAGCTTCGCCTCCCGCTGGATACCGACCGGCAGGCTTTCATCGACTATTGGTCGGCCGGGCAGACGGATGCTCCGCGACTCGCCTTCGTCAAGGCGATCACCCAGCGCCGGGCGAAGCAGAGCGTCGACATCACGCACTTCCTGCCATCGATCATCCGGCAGCGGGCCTACACCTTCCCCGAGATGGATCTGGGGCTGAAGGGTCGCTTCCCGGATTGTCATTGGACCTCGCTGAACTTCTTCAACATCGTCCCCAAGGACGTGTTCCTGGATACCAAGCTGGCCGCGGAGCATCTGCTGAAGGACTACGTGGTCGTGGATGCTCCTTACCAGTTCGGCGACGTCCTTTGCTTCATGGACGAAGGCGAGGGCCTGCACACGTGCGTGCACGTCGCCGACGACATCGTGCTGACCAAGAACGGCGACAGCATCCTCGCGCCTTGGGCGCTGATGCAGCTGAAGGACGTGGATGCGATCTACCGCCGTTCGGCGAGCACGCGCGTCCAAGGGTATCGCCTGAAGAAGTAAGCCTCGGTCCGCGTCGCTGTCCCCGGCGGGAATCGAACCCACATCCTCGGTTTAGGAAACCAATGTTCTATCCGTTGAACTAC
>RFRI01000233.1 GCA_009924535.1 Verrucomicrobiota bacterium | reverse complement strand
CTCGCCGCCATCGCCCTCTCGCTCGGTCTCGCCGGCGCCCATGCGGCCACCGACCCCAAGCTGCTGGTCATCGAACAGAAGCTCGGCGGCTTCGGCGACAAGGACTATGCCTTGGCGATCGAGAGCACCCTCGCCGAGTTCGAGACGCGCACGGGAGTCCGCCTTCGTCCGGCCGACCTGCGCCGTTGCGGCCTCAAGCTTTCTTCCGAAAGCGGCGCCGGCCTGGCCACGCCCAAGCCGCTCGTCCGCGCCATCACCGCCGCCCTCATGCGTCGCGGTTTCGGGCAGAGCACCATCACCCTCTGTGACGCCAAGGCCGACAGCCTCCGTCAGGCCGGCTTCCTGCCGGCCCTCGCCACGCAGAGCCAGACGTTCGAAGGCTTCCCGGTCGCCGCGTGGGATACGTTCGCGACCAACTGGGCCAAGGAAAGCCAGCTGCGCTATGAGAACCAGGTCCTGCCGCGCCCGGGGGCCCAGGATGTCGCGTGGGGCGACGCGCGCGTGAGCGTCTTGCCGAAGACGCTGATCGATGAGGTCGACTTCTGGATCAACCTGCCCGTGCTCAGCGACAGCAAGTCGCTCGGCGTCCACGGCGCGATGGCCTCAGCCTCACTCGGCAACATGGTCAACTCAGAGCGATTCCTCGACAACCCTTTCAACGCTTCCAAGGCGGCGGTCGAAGTCTGCGCCATCCCGAAGCTCGCCAAGCGCAACGTGCTGACGGTCCTTTCGTTGGAACGCTACCAGGTGCTCGGCGGACCCAACTTCGACGCGAGCTGGAGCCGCTCCGAGAAGACGCTGCTCAGCAGCGCCAACCCGGTGATCATCGATTTCATCGGCCTGCAGAAGATCAACGCCGGCCGGACCGCCAGCGGCATCGAAGCCATCTATCCGGAGCCGCCGATCTTCAACGCCGCGAATACCGGCGAGATCCGCCTCGGCACCTGCCGCCCGGCCGACATCACGCTGGTCCGCCTGCCAGCCCCCTGAGCAAACAGGCATGAAAAAGGCGGCCGGGTCTCCCCGAGCCGCCTCTCTTCATCCCGTCCTGGTTCAGAGCTTCAAGCCGAGGGCTTCGGAGGCGGTGGCGCGCTCTTCGAGCAGCTCCTTCTCGGTGATGGCGATCTTCTCCTTGGAGAACGCGTCGAGCGGCAGGCCTTGGACGATTTCCCACGAGCCGTCGGCCTTGGTGCGGAGCGGGTAGCCGAACATGATGCCCGGCGAGATGCCGTAATCGCCCTTGGAGAGCACGGCGACGGAGTGCCAGTCGCCGGCCGGGGTCGGGAAGTGGAGGCTGCGCAGGGTGTCGAGCGCGGCGTTCGCGGCGGAAGCGGCGGAGGAAGCACCTCGGGCCTTGATGACCGCGGCGCCACGCTTCTGGACGTCGGAGACGAAGGTCTCCTTGAGCCAGGCATGGTCGGTGATGACCTGCATGGCGGGCTGTCCGCCGATGGTGGCGTTGGTGAAGTCGGGATACTGCGTCGAAGAGTGGTTACCCCAGATGGCGACGTTCTTGACGACGGAGTTGTGCGCGCCGGCCTTGCCCGCGAGCTGCGACTTGGCGCGATTCTCGTCGAGACGGGTCATCGCGAAGAAATTCTCGGCGGGCAGGCTGCCGGCGGAGCGCAGGGCGATGAGGGCGTTGGTATTGCAGGGATTGCCGACGACGAGGACCTTGGCGGACTTCTTGGCGTTGCGCGCGATGGCTTCGCCCTGGCCGATGAAGATCTTGCCGTTGATGCCGAGGAGATCCTTGCGCTCCATGCCGTCCTTGCGGGGCACGGCGCCGATGAGCAGACACCAATCGGCGTCCTTGAAGCCTTCGTTGAGGTCGCCCGTGGCGACGACGTCGGCGAGCAGAGGGAAGGCGCAGTCCTGGAGCTCCATCACGACGCCGGCGAGGGCGTTGAGGCCCGGCCCGACTTCGATGAGGTTGAGGGCGACCGGCTGGTCCGCGCCGAAGACGGCGCCCGAAGCCAGGCGGAAGATGGCGGCGTAACCGATGTTGCCGGCGGCGCCGGTGACCGCGACGCGAATGGGGGACTTGGAAGCCATAGAGGGACGCCTATCTAGTTAGGCTCTCCCCTCGGAGTGAAGCGGAAACTATAGCCCGAGCTCGCCCTGCATCAGGTCATCGGCAGCCGGAGCCGAGACGCTGTCCCGGACGAGCTGGGAGAGGGGGGCGGATGACCGCCCTTCCAGCCCGCAGAGTGCCCTCAGCACCAAGGCCGCCGCCAGCGCGTCGTATAAAGCGCAGTGATACCGCCGGCGGTGAGGGGGGCAATGCTCCGCGGCCAGCGCTTCGAGACGCGGAGCCAGGCGAAGGACCGATACCAGTGAAGAGAGCCGGAAGTCGCCCAAGGTCGGGGCCCAGACGCGGGCGAGGCGGCAGGTGTCGATCCAAGGCCCCCATTCGGCGACAGAGGCTTCCTCGCCGACGAACGACGGTACGGCCGAAGGTCGCGACCAGGTAGAACGGAGAAGCCCGGACTCGACGGTGGCGTTATGCGCCGCAAGCAGGCCGGTGCGACGCAACGAGACCCAGTGGTCCCATTCCGACTCGAACGGCGGCAAGCCTTTCAGATCCTTGGCGCCGAGGCCATGGCACTGGGTGTCGATCGCCGGAACGGGAACGCGAGACGCATGCAGGCGAGTGGACGCGGTGACGACTTCCCCGCCGAGGAGCGTGGCGACGCCGAACTCGACGACGCCGGTCCGCGCACTGCCTTCGAAATCGATGACATGAATGGGGGCCGAAGACCAAGGCGCGGAAGAGGTGCTCATGAGGTCAGCGCCATTCGTGCTTGGGATAACGGCCGCGAAGTTCCTTCTTCACGCCTTCGTAAGAGCCCTTCCAGAAGGCATCGAGATCGGTGGTGCGCTGCTGCGTACGGCGGGCGGGAGACTGGATGCAGATCACCATCGGGACCTTGCCGAGGCAGACGCGCAACTTGCTGCCCGGAAAATCGTAGAGCTCCTGCACCGTGGCTTCGATCTCTGCCTGGCCGTCCGCGGTGTATTCGATGCGGGCGGGGTGCTTCTTGCGCGGTAGGATGATTTTTTCCGGACAATAGGAATCGAGCGCCATCGCCTGCTCGTGCGTCAACCAGCCGCGGACGACCCCGAAGACCGGACGGTCGCGGATATCGCGGTAGGCCACAGCCCCGGCGCAGACCTCTTCGATCACCATGCGACGGGCTTCATCGTCGAAGACGGGGATGCCGAGCTCCGGACAATGCTTCGACAGGAAATTCATGCGACGGATCCAAGCGTCGACCGGAGCATCCCACTTCTCGAGTTCGAGCCGACCGGCGGCGACTTCCTCGGCGAGGATACGGCTCGCGGC
>RFRI01000232.1 GCA_009924535.1 Verrucomicrobiota bacterium | reverse complement strand
AACTGAGCAAGTTCTTCAAGTCGCCGGACATGCTCGTCTCGGGCCAGCTGTTCATCACCGGACGCTCGGCCAACGACGCGCCCAAGGCCTTTGAAGTCGAGAAGGAGGTCAAGCCCTCGCGCTGGGTCGTGCACTATCGCTGCTACGTCGAAGTGCCCAACTCCCTGCCCTTCCGCTTCGTCGGCTCCGGCGACGACTTCCTGATCGTGCGCTGGAACCGCAAGATCGCGCTCGACGACGGTTACGAGACGTACTTCTCGGGGAAAGACGGGGCGTATAAGGACTTCGGCGTGAAGGTGTCCAAGGAATATAAGGTCGATCGCCGGCCGGGAAATCTCGGCCGACTGAAAGCCGGCCCGTGGATACAGGCGACGAAGGGCACGAAGGTGCCGGTAGAGGTGCTGATGGGCGAAACTCCCGGCGGAGTATTCGACTGCTACCTTGCGATCGAAGTCGCGAAGTCGAGCAAGGCCGTAAAGGGCGAATACGAAGGCGAAGGGTCGTTGAAGCTTTTCCGTTGCAGCGCCGATCCATTGCCCGACGAGATCACCAAGGACACCCGTGGCCTGAAAATCGACATGCAGGCTGACGGATGGATCTTCAAGGTCACCAAGGACGCCAACACCGTCCTACGCTAACTCTTGCCGGCGAAGTAGAACCGAGCGCAGTTACCACCGAAGAGGCCGGCCTTCTCGGACTCGGTCAGGTCACGCGCATAGTCGTCGACGAGACGGAAGGCTTGCTGGTAGCTGCCCGCGAACAGACAGACCGGCCAATCGGAGCCATACATCAGGCGCGACAGGCCGAAGGCCTCGAAGACCGTGTCGAGACATGAAGTCATCGTCGGGCTCTTCCTGGACGACATGGCGGACCCCGACGAACTTCGGGTGCGCGGCGAGGCGGGCGAGGTCGGCTTCGACGCGGTCGGAGCGGAGGTCGACCCAGCCGACGACGCCTTTCACGTTCGCATGCTTGTCCGCGAGGCCGAGCAGCCAGTCAGACTCGCCGACCACCTGACGGGCCTGGACAGCGATCGAGCCATCGAAGCCGAGCGGCTTCTGCAGCGAGGCAAGATCATCGGGCAGCCAGCTGCGGTGCAGCGGGGAGCCCGGCGGGATCCACGGGTATTGCGCCGCGTCGTACGACCAGAAGTGCTGGTGGGCGTCGAGGCGCATGGCGTCAGACCACGTCGACGATCGCCTTGATCACGCCGGACTCCGGCTTGAGCCAGGTCGGGAAGGTCGCGATCAGGTCGTCGAACTTCGCGTGGTGCGTGATCCAGGGCTTCGTGTCGATGACGCCGTCCTCGATCAGCTGGATGATGCGGGCGAAGTCCTTCGAGTGGGCGTTGCGGCTGGCCATGATGGTCAGCTCGCGGCGGTGGAGGTGCGGCGCGTGCGGGAAGGTGAGGTCCTGCTGCGTGATGCCGACGTAGACGATGCGCGCGGCGAAGGCGGCGTAAGCGAAGCAGCCGACCATCGACTTGTTGCTGCCCGTGGCGTCGATGACCACGTCGGCCAGCTGGCCGTCCGTGAGGGCCGCGAGCGCGGCGACCTCGGAACCGTCGCCCTTGGCGAGGATCACGCCGTCGACCTTCATGACGTCGGTGCAGAACTTCAGGCGGTCGGCGTTCATGTCCATCACGACGCACTTCGCGCCCGAGACCTTGACGAACTCGACGGCCGAGAGGCCGATCGGGCCGGAGCCGATGACGAGGACCGTCTCGCCGGCCTTGGGAGCGGCGCGGTCGACGGCGTGGCAGCCGATGGCGAGCGTCTCGACGAGCGCGAGCTGGTCGTAGGAGAGCTTCGTGGAGATGTGGAGCTTGCGGGCCGGGAGGAGGAACTTCTCCGCCATGCCGCCGTCGCACATCACGCCGAGCGTCTTATGGTTCTCGCAGCAGTTGGTAAAGCCGCGGCGGCAGCTGTAGCAGGTCTGGCAGTTGATGTAGGGCTCGACCGAGCAGCGGTCGCCCGGCTTCACGTTGGTCACGCCCGGACCGACGGCGAGGACCTCGACGCCGAGCTCATGGCCCGGGATACGCGGGTAGGAGTAGAACGGCATCTTGCCGAGATAGCCTCCGTAGTCCGTGCCGCAGATACCGATGCGGTGGACGCGCACGACCGCTTCGCCGGCGGCGGGAGCGGGCGGCTCCGGGATGTCAATCCGCACGAACTGCTGCGGCTGGTCGAGGCGGATGGCTTTCATCGGCTCAGTTGTTTTCCTTGAGGCCTTCGAGGTGACCCAGGTTCTTGACCGGGGCGAAGATCGCCTGGACCTCGGCGAGCAGCTGCTGGTCGATCGGTTCCGCGGCCCACTTGGCCCAGTTGCGGATGTTGACCGGGTTGGCGCTGCCCGAGACCGTCGTGGCGATGTCGGGATGCTGGAGCGAGAACTGCAGGGCGAGCTTGGCGATGTCGCTGCCCTTGGCGGCGCAGTGCGCGGCGGCGGCGCGGGCGGCGGCCTTCACGTTCTCCGGCTCCTTGAGCCAGGCCGGGAGCGGGGCGTTGGTGAGCAGGCGGGCGCTGAACGGACCGGCGTTCATGACGCCGATGCCCTTCGCCTTCAGGTAAGGCACGGACTCGTCGGAGAAGCGGGTGTTCTGGAGGGTGTGCTGGTTATAGCTCAGCACGCAGTCGACCTCGGCCTGGTCGCAGATGAACTTGAAGATCTTCTGCGGGTAGCCGCTGAAGCCGATGGCCTTCACCTTGCCGGCCTGCTTCGCCTTGCGGAGGGCCGGGATGGTCTCGTCGACGATCTGCTGCATCGGGACGAACTCGATATCGTGGCAGAGGATGATGTCGAGGTGGTCGGTGCCGAGGCGGTGCAGGGAGACGTCGATGCTCTCCGCGACGCGCTTCGCGCTGAAGTCGAAGTGGGTCAGGTCATAGCGGCCGAGTTTCGTGCAGAGCTTATAGCTGTCGCGCGGGACGCCGCGGAGGGCGATGCCCAGGAGGACTTCGGACATGCCACGTCCGTAGAAGGGCGACGTATCGATGAAGTTGAGGCCGCAGTCGAGGGCGACCTGGACGGACTTCAGGGCGTCGTCGAGGGCGACGCTGCGGAATTCCTGGCCGAGCGACGAGGCGCCGAAGCTGAGGATGGGGAGTTCGATCCCGGTCTTGCCGAGGGGGCGAGTCTTCATGGTGCGAAAGTTCAGGCGGTGCGGCAGCCGACGGTGAGGAGCACGTTGCCCCAGAGAGCCTGGTCGCCCGTCTGGATGGTCAGGATGTGGTCGGCGGATTCGACGGCCTTATAGAAATCCCACTTCAGGATCGGTTGCAGATCGAGCTTCAGGCCGCGCTGAGCACCGCGCGGAGCACCTGGGCGACGGTCGGGATGCCCGG
>RFRI01000231.1 GCA_009924535.1 Verrucomicrobiota bacterium | reverse complement strand
TTCCCCGTCACCGACCGCGCGACCTTCAACGAAGTCCGCCCGGCCGCCGAATACCTGATCAAGGCGTTCACCGAAGGCACCGTCGACACCGTCGAGGTCCTCTTCGCCCACTTCAAGAACACCATGGTGCAGACCCCGCGCGTCCAGCAGCTCCTGCCGGCCGACACCCTCGTCGCCCAGGCCCGCGAGTTCCGTTCTAAGCTCGGCCTCCCCGAGCCGAAGATCGAGGACGACGAACGCGACATGCTCTTCGAGCCGTCCGCCGCCGCGATCCTCAACCAGCTGCCGGCCCTCTTCTTCAAGCAGGCCGTCCACCAGGCCGTCCTCGAGTCCAAGGCTTCCGAGTTCAGCGCGCGCATGGTCGCCATGAAGGCCGCCACCGACAACGCCAAGAAGATCGGCGCCGCCCTCTCCCTCGAATACAACAAGGCCCGCCAGGCCGCGATCACCCAGGAAATCCTGGAGCTCACCGCCGGCGCCGCCGCCCAGTAATTTTCCAACCCTCCCACTTCTACAAATATCATGAGCACTAAAGGAACGATCACCCAGGTCCTCGGCGCCGTCGTCGACGTCCAATTCCCCGCCGACAAGGTCCCCGAGATCTACAACGCGATCCAGATCGACTATAAGGTCGAAGGTAAGGCCATCCGCCTCATCCTCGAAGTCCAGCAGCACCTCGGCAACGGCCTCGTCCGCGCCGTGGCGATGACGACCACCGAAGGCCTCGTGCGCGGCGGCGAAGCCATCGACACCGGCGCCCCGATCACCGTGCCCGTCGGCAACGGCGTCCTCGGCCGCATCTTCAACGTCACCGGCGACGCCGTCGACGAACGCGGCCCGGTCGAGCACACCAAGCGCTACCCGATCCACCGCCTGCCCCCGCCCCTCACCGAGCAGTCCACCTCCGCCGAACTCCTCGGCACCGGCATCAAGGTCATCGACCTCATCTGTCCCTTCGTGAAGGGCGGCAAGGTCGGCGCCTTCGGCGGCGCCGGCGTCGGCAAGACCGTCGTCATCATGGAGCTGATCAACAACATCGCGATGAAGCAGGGCGGTTTCTCCGTCTTCGCCGGCGTCGGCGAGCGCTCCCGCGAAGGCAATGACCTCTACCATGAGATGTCCGAAGCGGGCGTCATCGACCAGAAGGACCTTTCGAAGTCCAAGGTCGCCCTCGTGTACGGCCAGATGAACGAGCCGCCCGGCGCCCGTATGCGCGTCGCCCTCTCGGCCCTCGCGATGGCCGAATTCTTCCGCGACGAGCAGAACCGCGACGTGCTCCTCTTCGTCGACAACGTCTTCCGCTTCTCCCAGGCCGGCTCCGAAGTGTCCGCGCTCCTCGGTCGCTCGCCCTCCGCGGTGGGTTACCAGCCGACCCTCGCCTCCGAAATGGGCAACCTCCAGGAACGCATCACGTCGACCAAGAAGGGCTCGATCACGTCCTTCCAGGCCGTGTACGTCCCGGCGGACGACTTGACCGACCCGGCTCCGGCCAACACCTTCGCCCACCTTGACTCTACCGTCGTGCTCGAGCGCCGCATCGCCGAACTGGGTATCTACCCGGCCGTCGACCCGCTCGCCTCCACCTCGACCGCGCTCGCTCCCGAAGTCGTCGGCGACCGTCACTTCCGCGTCGCTCGCGGCGTGCAGGGCCTCCTGCAGCGATACAAGGACCTCCAGGACATCATCGCGATCCTGGGCCTCGACGAACTGTCCCCCGAGGACAAGCTCGTCGTCTTCCGCGCCCGTAAGGTGCAGAAGTTCCTCTCCCAGCCCTTCCACGTCGCGGAAATCTTCACGGGCTCGCCCGGCAAGTACGTCGCCCTCGACGACACGCTGCGCGGCTTCGAGATGATCCTCTCCGGCGAGCTCGACCACGTGAACGAGAACGACTTCTACATGAAGGGCGGTATCGACGAGGTCCTCGCTGCTGCCGGCCAGTCCAAGAAATAAGACCCCATGTCCCTTACGGTCGAAATCGTCACCCCTGACCGCCGCGCCTACGAAGGCACGGCGGACAAGGTGACCCTGCCCACCGCCATGGGCAGCATCGGCATCCTGCCCGGCCACCAGCCCATCACCGCGATCATCGCCGCCGGCGAAGTCATCCTCACGGTCGACGGCAAGATCACCCGTCTCGCCATCGACCAGGGTTTCGTCCGCGTCGTCTCCGACAAGGTCTCGGTCGTGACCGAAGCCGCCATCGACGAATCGAAGATCGACCTCAAGGCCGTCGAGAACGCCGAAGCGCGTGCGCGCGAAGCCGTCGAAGCCGCCCGCGGTCAGAAGGATATCGACCCGGTCGAAATCGCGAAGATGGAGCAGATCCTCCGCTTCGCCTTGGTGCAGCGCCTCGTGAAGGGCCGCACTTCGCAGGGAATGACGGAGTAAGTTGCCGCTTCTCGGCATCCTTGCTCCGTTTTTCGTTTAAAGTCGTTCAAGCGGAACTTGCCCCTCCTTCGCGGGAAGGGCACAGTTCCCTCGTGATTAAATCTGCGATCACGGTTTCTCTCGTCGCCCAAGCCAAGGGCGGGCCGTTCGTGTATTGGGACGGCCTCGAGTCCGCCGCGGCCTCCGCCGCGAAGCTGGGCTTCGACGCGATCGAGATCTTCGCCCCGTCGGCGGCCAGCCTCGACCGCCCTGCGCTCCACGCGCTGCTCAGGAAGCACGGTCTCTCCGCCGCGGCCTTCGGCACGGGCGGCGGCTGGCTCGTCCACAAGTGGCACCTGACCCACGCCGACCTCGCGATCCGCTCGCAGGCCCGCGAATTCATCCGCGCAATCATCGACGTCGCCGGCGAATTCAAGGCCCCGGCGATCATCGGCTCGATGCAAGGCAAGGCCGAGGGCGACGTTTCCCGCGACCAAGCCCTGACCTGGCTCGCCGAAGCGCTCGCCGACCTCGGCGCCCACGCTGCCCAATACGGTGTGCCTCTCCTCTACGAACCGCTCAACCGCTACGAGACGAATCTCCTGAACCGTCAGCTCGACGCCGCCCGCTTCCTCGAAGACCGCAAGGTCGGCAACGTGAAGCTCCTCTGCGACCTGTTCCATATGAATATCGAGGAGGTCTCGAACGCGGCCACGCTCCGCGCCTGCGGTCGTCACGTCGGCCACGTCCACTTCGCCGACAGCAACCGCCAGGCCATCGGCTTCGGCCATACGGAGTCGGCTTCGGTCGTCGCCGCGCTCAAGGACATCGGCTTCGCCGGCTACCTTTCCGGCGAGATCCTGCCGCTTCCCGATTCGGAAGCCGCCGCGGCGCAGACGATCAAGGCCATCCGCACCCACTTACCCCGCTAAGACCATGCTCAAGCACCAGCTCATCCATCCGAAGATCTCCGAAGTCCTCGCCCGCGC
>RFRI01000024.1 GCA_009924535.1 Verrucomicrobiota bacterium | reverse complement strand
CGAGATCGAGCCCTCCGCGAACGAGCCGCTTCCGCCTGGCTACTCCATCGAGTACATGAACCGCAACTACCACGTCTACTTTCACGGTGAGCCCACCGGGAAGTACGGCACGGACCCCCGCAAGGCCCGGGAGATCATCAGCCGCATGAAGGACGGCAAGGTCGTCGCCCGCTTCATGATGGCCCACGACGTGAGCACCCCGGCCAAGCGACAGGAGACATATAAGCCTTACCTCCACGTCTACGACCCCAGCGGCGCCCTGCGTCTCACCAAGGGCCCCGGCTTCGAGTACACCCATCACCGCGGCATCATGATCGGCTTCATGAAAATCACGGTCGATGGGAAGACCTACGACCGCTGGCACATGGTCAAGGGCGACCAGGTCGTCACCGCGGTCAAGCCGACGACCGACGGCTTCGTGGCCTCGATCGACTGGCAGGGCGCCACCGCCCAGGATAAGCCGATCCTGACCGAAGAACGCGCCTTCGTGTTCTCGAAACCGTCCGCGCCCTTCTACTTCGGCATCGAACTGACGACGGCGCTGAAGCCCGACCATGGCGAAGCCAAGATCGACGGCGACCCCGAGCACGCGGGCGCCCAGTTCCGCCCGTCCGAGAAAATCGAAGGCGCGAAGACGACCTACGTCTACCCGGGCAATGACGTCCTCATCCACAAGGTCCGCGACCTCACCTGGGTCGCCGAAGTGTTCACTATCGAAGGCAAGACCTTCACCGCCCTGCTGCTGAACCATCCTTCCAACCCGAAGGACACGGCTTTCTCGGCCTACCGCGACTACGGCCGCTTCGGCGCGTTCCCCAAGGGCGTCGCCACGCCGGAAGCTCCGTTCAAGCTGCATTATAAGTGGCTGCTCGCCGAAGGCGATGTCCGCGACGCCGCGGCCTTCCAGCAGGCCTACAACGCTTTCGCCGGCACCAACGAGCCGACCCCAGCCGTGACGGTCATGCTCGCCGAACAGCCGAAGCCGAAGGCTCCGGCGAAGAAGTAAGCTCATGGCCAAGCAAGCCGAAGACATCGCTTGGTTACCCGCACCGGAGGAGAAGAACTACCCGGCCGCCCTGTCCTACCTTTCCCTGCTCTACCCTGAGAAGGAGGCCGCGGCGCTCGTCGCCAAACTCCGCAAGGCGAAGGTCACGCAGTTCAAGGCCAAGGACATCTTCCGCGCCTCGCAGCTCTCCCTCCTGGGCGTCAGCAACTCGCACGTGAAAAAGGACCAGAAGAAGATCCGCAAAGGCATCCACCTCTCGCCGCTCCTGCTCGTCCGCAGCCCGCAGCACGGCAAGGTGGTCATCGCCGACGGTTATCATCGTCTTTGCGCGGTCTACCAGCACCACGAGGATATCTGGATCCGCTGCAAGATCGCCTGAGTCGCCGCCCGGCGTCGCTCACTTCGGCTTCTTGACCTTCTTGGCCTTCTTGGCCGCAGGGTCGCGGCTGCAGGTCATGTCGTCCTCGACCTCGAATTTGCCCGCCGTCCGCAAGGCGATGACCCAAGGCGGACCGACATCCTCCGGCTTCAGCGGGTGCAACTCGCCCATCTCCCGCTTCTCGGTCCAGCCGGAGGTGAGATCCTCGACCTTGAAGCCGGGGCCGGTCGCCCCTTTGAGCTTACCACCCACGACGATGACGTTGCTGCGGAAGCGATTGGCGAGCGACTTGGCCGCCAGCGAAGCGAACTGGGACTCCGGGGTGACGATCTCGACGGAGACCCCGCCCTTGGGCCGCACGAAACGGTTGCCGCTGATCTCGCAGTCGGACGGCAGCAGCACCATCTGCTCCTGCGGCCAGTGCTTCTTATAATCCGAACCCAGCTCGAGGTCGGGCCCGTCGCAGGCCACCACGGTGTTGCCGGAGAGCGTGAGCTTCTTCGACTGAGGATAGGCCGTGACGATGCCGAGGGCGTTCTTGGCCGTCTTGGCGTTGTTCTTCTCCTTCGGCGAATAATCCGGGGTCAGCGCGTAGCCGGTGAACTCACCGGCGGAGACGCGGATACCGTAATCACAGCCGGACACGTAGTTACCTTGGACGACATGGTTGGCGCCCGACATCCGGAGGCCGTGCGCTCCGGCGACGCCCTCGCCGAGGACGATATTGTTCTTCACGGTGTTATTGGCGCCGCGGCGGATGTTGATGCCACCGCGCGTGGCCCGGACGGTGTTGCTGATGACCTGATTGAAGTTGGACTTGAGGGAGATGATCTCCGTGCCTTCGCCGTCGGCATGGTCGAAGAGATTGCCTTGGATCACGAAGTAGGCGCCCTCCGCGGTCTTCTCGTCGAACTTGCCGGAACCCCAGACGCGGATGTCCTCGCGACCGTTCCCGACGTCGTACGGGATGTTCTTGAAGTAGCATCCGACGACGGAGTTATACTGGGCGTTCTCGAGTCCGTTCCCGATCAGGGGCTCGAGGTTGTTCTTCCCCTTGAAGTAGCAACGCTCGAGGGTGTTGTGGCTGCCGTTGAAGAAGACCCAGTAGTAGGCGGTCTCGAAGCCGGCGGGATTATAATCGACGATGGCGGTGTTACGGACGACGCCATGGTGCGAATTGAAGGTGATCACGGCGCGGTCCGCGCCGCCGGCGGCGATCGCGCCGTTGAGGAGATACAGGCCGTCGATCACCACATAGGCGCCGCTGATGTCGATCTCGGACGCTCCGCCCAGGACGGCTTCGCCGGGCACCGCGGCGACGACCTGGATCGGGCGCCCTTGGGTGCCGTTATGGGTGATGCGCAGCTTGACGTCGTCATATTTTCCTGAGGCCAGCCGGATGACGTCGCCGCCGACCGCCGACGAAGCCGCGGCCTTGAGTTCCAGGCTGTTCTTGACCGCGATATCCCGCGCCGCGAGCGACAGGGTCAGAGCGACCAAGGCCAGACAGGAATGGAGACGTCGCATCATTACGCTCATCAAACACCCTTAAACCGGAGGAGTCGCATCGGGCCGAAACCTCAACGCTTGGGCTCGGCCTTGGGATCCCAGCCGCCACCGATCGCCTTGACGAGCGCCACGGTGGAATTGAGCCGGAGGTTCTGGATCTGGGCGGCGGCCAGTTCGGCCGCCAATAGCGTGCGCTGCGCATCCATCAGCTGATAATAGGGCGTCAGGCCGCTGCGGTACTGCATCTCGACGAGCCGGGCGGTCTCGCGGGCCGAGGCGACCACGCGGGCCTGCGATTCGGCCGCGCCGACGCGGTTGCTGAGGTCATTGAGGACGTCCTCGGTCTCGCGGAAGGCGGTCAGGACGGCCAGACGGTAATCCGCCAGCGACTCCTCATAGCGCTGCTTGGCGCCCTCGAGCGAGGCGTCCAGCTTACCACCCTGGAAGAGCGGTAGGTGCAGGCTCGGGCCGGCGGACCAGACGCGGCTCTGCCAATCCACGACCTTGGAGGCGTCGATCGTCGAGAAGCCGGCGGAGCCGGTGAGGGTCAGGCGCGGGTAATAATCCGCCTTGGCCTGGCCGATGCCCGCATTGGCGGCGATGAGGCGATGCTCGGCGGCGGCGACGTCCGGTCGGCGTCCCAGCAGTTCGGACGGCAATCCGGCCGGTACGACCGGCACTTCGGTCGTCAAAGGCTTTGGCGCGAGGGATAGTTCGGACGGCAGGCGACCGGTGAGCACCGCGAGGGCATGCTCGGCCTTGATGCGCAGGCGGCGCACCTCGTTGAGCTGGCCGGTGGTGATCTCGGCCTGAGTGGTGGCCTGAAGGAGGTCGGTCTGCGGCACGAGTCCGGCCTTCACCTGCTTGCCGACAAGCTCCGTCTGACGCTGGTAGAGCCCGAGGCTCTTGGTCAGCATCGCGGTCTGCGTGTCGAGGGCACGTAGAGAGAAATAATTCAACGCGACGTTTGCCTGGACGGTCTGGAGGACGACCGCGAACTCGGCCGCGGAGACCTGGGTATTCGCATCGGCGGATTCGCTGAGACGACGGACGCGGCCCCAGACATCGAGTTCATAACTGAGCTCGAGCGGAACGGAGTAGCTCGTCTGTGTGCGGCTGACGCCGCCGGCGGTGTCGGAAGTACGGCTACGTTGGACCGAGGGATCCACGCTCAGCGCCGGCCACAAGCCTGAGCTGGCGATATCGCTGAGGGCGCGGGCCTGCCCTACCCTCGCGAAAGCCGCGCGGACAGTGTCATTGGCCTTGAGCGCGTCGGCCTCGAGCGCGTCAAGGTCGGCGTCCTTGAAGATCGACCACCAGTTGGCGCCCAGCGCCGGGGAACCTTGGTACGGACCGGTGAGTTCGCGGAAAGCGGGCGAGACCGGCACCTCCGGGCGGACGTAATCCGGGCCGACCGCGCAGGCGGAGAGCGCGCACGCGACCGCGAACCCGAACAGGCGGCTGGAGGCGGCGGAAGATGGCTTCATGGCGGTCATGGCAGGAAAGTTCAGGAAACGACCGGAGGCAAGGCCGCGGCGGCCCGACGACGCAGGGTCCAGAGACGGAGGCGGTCGAAGTAGAGGTAGACGACGGGGGTCGTGTACAGCGTCAGGAGCTGGCTGAGCAGCAACCCGCCGACGATGGCGATGCCGAGGGGCTGGCGGAGTTCCGAGCCCTCGCCGAAACCGATGGCCAGAGGCAAGGCCCCGAACATGGCCGCCAGGGTGGTCATCATGATGGGCCGGAAACGCAAGGTGCAGGCGGCGAAGATGGCTTCGCGCGCGGGGATGCCGTCGCGGCGCTCCGCCTCGAGCGCGAAGTCGATCATCATGATGGCGTTCTTCTTCACGATGCCGATGAGCAGCAGCACGCCGATGAGCGCGATGATGCTGAACTCCATGCCGAAGGCCATGAGCGCGATGAGGGCGCCGATGCCCGCGGAAGGCAACGTGGAGAGGATCGTGATCGGATGGATCCAGCTCTCGTAGAGGATGCCGAGGACGACGTACATCGCCAGGATCGCCCCCAAGATGAGGAAAGGCTGATTGTCGAGCGAGGCCTGGAAAAGCTTGGCCGTGCCCTGGAAGCCGCCTTGGACCGAGCTCGGCACGCCGATCTCGCCCATGGCCCGGCGGATCGCCTCGTCCGCGTCGGACAGGGTCTTGCCCGGCGCGAGGTTGAAGGAAAGCGTCGTGGCCACGAACTGCGACTGGTGATTGACGTTCAAAGGGGCATTGGCGGGTTCGAAGCGGGCGAAGGACATCAGCGGCACGCGCTTGCCCGCCGAGGTCACCACGGTGATGTCGCGCAGCGCTTCGGGGCCCATGGTGCGTTCGGAATTCACCTCCATGACGAGGCGATACTGGTTCAGCGACTTGTAGATCGTCGCCACCGGCAGCTGGCCGAAGGCGTCATACAGCGTGCGGTTGGCGACGTCGACCGGGATGCCATAGGCGGCCATCTTGTCGCGGTCGTAGGTGACGTACGTCTGCAGCCCGCGGTTCTGGGTGTCCGTATTGACGTCGGTGAGCTCCGGTAGCCCGGCCAGCGCGGCCTGGATCTTCGGCACCCACGCGTTGAGGGCGGAAAGCTCTTCGGCCTGCACGGTGTACTGGTACAGCGCGGCGCTGGAACGGCCGCCGATACGGATGTCCTGCGCCGACATCAGCACGAGGCGGGCGCCCGTCACCACGGCGGTCTTCTGCCGCAGGCGGGCGATGATGGCGTCGGCGCTGCCCGTCCGTTCGCTCAGAGGCTTGAGCACGACATAAAGACGGGCGGAGTTGACGGGGCCGCCGCGGCTGCCGCCGATCGAGACGCTGATCACGCTCACGTCGGGATCGGCGCGGACGATGTCGGAGATCGCGACCATCTTCTGCTCCATCTCGCGGAAGGAGATGCTCTGGTCGGCGTCGATGTTGCCGATCAGGAAGCCGGTGTCCTGCTGCGGGAAGAAGCCTTTCGGGATGACGGAATAGAGGACGACGTTGAGGGCCACGGTGGCCACCAAGGCCAGGAGGACGACGAAGCTGTGGTCGAGCACCCAACGCAAAGAACGGCGATAGCGCTCGAGCAACCAGGCGAAGAACCGCTCGATGCGACCCGGGGCCGCGGAGCCGACGGCCTTGGCCTTGAGGAGGAGCGAGCACATCATCGGGGTCGTGCTGAGGGAGACCACCAACGAGACGATGATCGCCACCGACAGCGTGATGGCGAATTCCCGGAAGAGGCGACCGACGAGCCCGCCCATCATCAGGATGGGGATGAAGACCGCCATGAGCGAGACGCTGATGGAGAGGACGGTGAAACCGACCTCCTGCGCGCCCTTCAGCGCCGCCTCCATGCGTGTGGCGCCCTTCTCCATGTGCCGCGAGACGTTCTCCAGCACCACGATCGCGTCGTCCACGACGAACCCGGTGGCCACCGTGAGCGCCATCAGCGTGATGTTGTTGATGGAGAATCCGGCCACGGCCATGATCGCGAACGTGCCGAGGATCGAGACCGGCACGACGATCGCAGGGATCAGCGTCATGCGCGCGTCGCCGAGGAACAGGAACACGACCAAGGTGACGAGGAAGACGGAAAGCAGCAGCGAACGCTCGACCTCATGAAGGGAGCTGCGGATGGTGATCGAACGGTCCATCGCGGCCGACATCTCCATACCCTTGGGGATCTGGGCCTGAAGGTCCGGGATCTTCGCCTTGATGCGGTCGACGGTCTCGATGATGTTGGCCCCGGGCTGACGGGTGATGACCAGCACGATCGCCGTGCGGCCGTTGAGGAGGCCGGCGTTGCGGACGTCCTCGACCGAGAGGCTCACCGTGGCGAGGTCGGAGAGCCGCACGGGCGTCGCGCCACGATAGCTCACGATCAACGGCAGGTAATCCGAGGGCTCCAGGGCCTGGTCGTTCGCAATCACCTGCCAGCGGCTGCCGGCGGTCTCGACGATGCCTTTGGGCGAATTGACGTTCGTGGCGGACAGCGTCTTGCGGACATCCTCGAGCGAGACGCCGTAGGACGCCAGCTGGGCGGGGTTCACGTTCACGCGGATGGCCGGCAGGGCCGAACCGCCGACGTTGACATCGCCTACCCCAGGAATCTGGGCGATCCGGGGCGCGAGCACGGTCGTGGCGATATCGTACATCTCACCGCGG
This sequence comes from Verrucomicrobiota bacterium, assembly GCA_009924535.1. GTDB lineage: Bacteria > Verrucomicrobiota > Verrucomicrobiia > Opitutales > UBA953 > UBA953. Next base: position 4,280 of record RFRI01000024.1, on the reverse strand, counting down.
GTGAAGCTGTCCGACGTGACGGCCAGCAGCATGATCGGCATGTCGGCGGGATTCGACTTTCGGTAGCTCGGGCTGTTGATCATCGACGACGGCAGCATGCTGCGCGCGGCGCTGATGGCCGACTGCACCTCGCGGGCCGCGCCGTTGATATCCCGGGAGAGTTCGAACTGCAGGGTGATGTTCGTGTTGCCGCGCGTGCTGGACGACGTGATCTCGGTCACGCCGGCGATGCGACCGAGCGAACGCTCCAAAGGGGTCGCGACCGTGGCGGCCATGGTCTCCGGGCTGGCCCCGGGGACGGAGGCGCGGACCTCGATCGTAGGGAAATCGACCTGCGGCAAGGGCGAGATCGGCAGGACCTGGAAGGCGAACAGGCCCGTGAGCGCGATGCCGATCGTCAGCAGCGTGGTCGCGACCGGCCGACGGATGAAGAACGCGGACAGGTTCACGGCGACGTGGCGGCGGCGCGGCGGCGCTGCAGACGGTCGAACCAGAGGTAGATCACCGGGGTGGTGAAGAGCGTCAGGATCTGGCTCAGGATCAGTCCGCCGACCATCGTGATGCCCAGCGGCTGGCGCATCTCGGAACCCATGCCCGAACCGAGCATCAGGGGCAACGCGCCCAGGAGCGCGGCCATGGTCGTCATGAGGATCGGGCGGAAACGCAGCAGGCAAGCCTGAGTGATGGCGTCCTCGGGCTTGAGGCCCTGCGTACGTTCGGCGTCGAGGGCGAAGTCCACCATCATGATGGCGTTCTTCTTCACGATACCGATGAGCAGGATGATGCCGATGATGCCGATGACGTCCAGGTCGGTGCGGGAGAGGATCAACGCCAGCAGCGCGCCGACGCCGGCCGAAGGCAAGGTCGAGAGGATCGTGACGGGATGGATGAAGCTCTCGTACAGGACGCCCAGCACGATGTACATGACCACGATGGCGGCTAGGATGAGCCAGAGCTCGTTCTTCAACGCGATCTCGAAGGCGGCCGCCGCGCCCTGGAAGGTGGTATCGATCGAGACGGGCATGCCGAGGTCCTTCTCGGCCTTCTTGATGGCCTTGACGGCGTCGCCCAGCGCGGCGCCTTCGGCGAGGTTGAAGGAGATACGGGCGCAGGGAAACTGGCCGACCCGGGTGATGGCGAGCTGCGCGGGCTGCTCGCGGAACTTGGCGAGGTTCGAAAGCGGCACCTGCGCCCCGCCCGGAGCGGAGACATAGAGGTGGCCCAGCGATTCGGGTCCGTCCCGGAACTCGGGCTTCACCTCGAGGATCACGCGGTACTGGCTGGCTTGGGTGAAGATCGTGGAGATGATGCGCTGGCCCAAGGCATCGTAGAGCACGGCGTCGATGTCGGCCACGGAGATGCCGTAGCGGCCCGCGGCCGTCCGGTCGATGTCCACGAAGACCTGGCGGCCGTTGAGCTGCAGGTCCGTGGCCACGTCCTTGACCGCCGGGATGGCCTTCACCTTCTCCATCAGCAAGGGTACCCATTCGGCGAGCTCCTCCATCCGCGGTGTCTGGAGCAGGAACTGGTACTGCGTGCGACTGACGGTGGTGTCCACGGTCATGTCCTGCACGGGCTGGAGGTAGAGCGCCACGCCTTCGAGCTTGGCCATCTTCGCCTTGAGGCGTTCGGCGATGGCCGGCGCCCGCGACCTGCGCTCCTCGAGCGGGCGCAGGTTGATGACCATGCGACCGGAATTGACCGTGGAGCTCGTGCCGTCGACGCCGATGAACGAGGCGAGGCTCTCGACGTCGGGCGAGGACCCAGCGCAGCGCCAAGCCGTAGCGACGGATGACTTCGTCGAAGAAAGCCCCGAGGGCGCGGCTCCAGCGGGCTTCGTCGGCCGGCGCCTCATGCTTCAGCATCCGGCTGCACATCATCGGCGTGAGCGTCAGCGAGATGACGGCCGAGATCAGGATCGAGACCGCCAGGGTGATGGCGAACTCGCGGAACAGGCGGCCCACGACGTCCGCCATGAACAGCAACGGGATGAGCACCGCGATCAGCGAGAAGGTCAGCGAGATGATCGTGAAGCCGATGTCCGCCGACCCCTTCAGCGAGGCTTCCATCGGGGAATCCCCCTGCTCGATATAGCGGGAGATGTTCTCGATCATCACGATCGCGTCGTCCACGACGAAGCCCGTCGCGATGGTCAGCGCCATCAGGGTGAGGTTGTTGATCGAGAAGTCGCAGAGATAGATGACCGCGAAGGTGCCGATGAGCGACAGCGGGACGGTGATGCCCGGGATCACGGTGGCGGGCACGCTGCGCAGGAACACGAAGATGACCGCGACCACGAGGACGATGGAGAGCAGCAGTTCGACGCGCACGTCGTCGACCGAGGCGCGGATGGTGACGGTGCGGTCCGTGAGGACGGTGACCTTGGCGGCCTCCGGCAGGGTGGCCTGCAACACAGGCAGGATTGTCTTGATGCGGTCGACGACGGCGATGACGTTCGCGCCAGGCTGACGCTGGATGTTCAGGATGACGCCCGGGGCCTGCCCGCCGGGGTTATGCCCCGCCCAGGCGGAAAGGTAGACGTTCTCGGCGCCGTCGGTCGTGTCCGCGACGTCGCTCAGGCGGACGGGCGAGCCGTTGCGGTAGGCAAGGATGACGCGGTTGTACTCGTCCGGCGAGCGCAGCTGGTCGTTGGCGTCGATGGTGGACGACTGCTTCAGTCCGTCGAAGCTGCCCTTTGCGCTGTTCGCGTTGGCCCCGACGACGGCCTGACGGACGGTCTCAAGGCTGAGGCCATAGGAGGCGAGCGCGGCAGGGTTCACCCGGATGCGGATCGCGGGACGCTGGCCGCCCGAGATGCTGACCATGCCCACGCCGGAAACCTGCGAGAGCTTCTGGGCGAGACGCGTGTCGACGAGGTCGGCGACCTTGGGCAACGGCAGCGAATCCGAGGTGACCGCGAGCGTCATGATCGGCGCGTCGGCGGGGTTCACCTTGCTGTAGATCGGCGGCGAAGGCAGACCCGCCGGAAGATAGGCCGAAGCCTCGTTGATCGCGGCCTGCACCTGCTGCTCGGCGACGTCGAGCGAGATCGCGAGGTCGAACTGCAGCGTGATGGCGGAGGCGCCGGCCGAACTGGTCGAGGCCATCTGCGTGAGTCCGGGCATCTGGCCGAGGCGACGCTCCAGCGGGGCGGTGACCGCCGTCATCATCACTTCCGGGCTGGCGCCGGGATAGAACGTGGCCACCTGGATGGTCGGGTAGTCGACCTCCGGCAAGGCGGAGACGGGCAGCGCGCGGTAACCGATGGCGCCGCAGATCATCAGCGCCACCATCAGCAGCGTGGTGGCGACCGGCCTCTCGATGAACGGGCGGGAGAGGTTCATGCCGGCTTACTTGGCGGCCGGGGCTTCGGTCGGCGCGCCGGCCGGCTTGCGTCGTCCGGCGACCACGACCTTCGTGCCGGTCTGCAGCCGGTCGAGGCCGTCGGCGGCGATGACCTCGCCGGCCTTCAGGCCTTCGAGGATCTCGGTGTTCAGTCCGTCGATGACGCCGGTGCGCACGGTGCGACGCGTGACGGTGTCATCCGGGTTGAGGATGAAGACGAAACGGTCCTTATCGCTGATCTGCACGGCGGCGGTCGGGGCCAGGAGCACGCCTTTCTTGTTCTCGACGGTCAGGCGGATGTTGACGAACTGGTTGGGGAAGAGGCGACGATCGGCGTTGGCGAACAAGGCGCGCAGGCGAAGCGTGCCCGTGCTGGCGTCGATCTGGTTGTCCAAGGCGGAGAGATCGCCGATGGCCAGGACCATCCGGCCGTCACGGTCGAACGCCTCGGCCTTGAGCTGGGCGCCCTGCCCGATCGCATATTGCAAGGCAGGGATGTCGGATTCGGGCACGCCGAAGACGACGGAGAGCGGCTGGAGCTGGGTGATGACGACCAGACCGGTCAGGTCGGAGGAGGAGACGACGTTGCCGACGTCGACCTGCCGGAGACCGACCACGCCGGCGATGGGCGCGGTGACCTTGGCGTATTCGACCTGCAGGCGGGCATTGGCGACGGAACCTTCGTCGACCTTGACCGTGCCTTCGAGCTGGGCGACCAAGGCGCCGGCGGAATCGAGCTGCTGGCGGGTGATGGCCTCGGCGGCCTCCTGGTAGCGCCTGAGGTCGAGCTTGGCGTTCGCCAGGGCGAGAAATTCCTCCTCGCTCATTTTCTGGAAGTGCGGCAGGAATGCCAGGTTATAAGAGGGCACGCGCACCGCCGGGGCCGGGATCTCGTCGATATAACGCATCATCCAGCGCATGCGGCCGCGCTCAAC
>RFRI01000230.1 GCA_009924535.1 Verrucomicrobiota bacterium | reverse complement strand
CCGGCGTGAAGAACGAGACCCACGGCCTCACCCACCACGGCAACGAGCCCGACAAGATCGCCGAGCTCCGCAAGATCGAGGAGGCCCAACTGGCCGTCTTCGGCGAGATGCTTGCAGCCTTCCGGGACACGCGCGAGACCGGCGGCAACCTCCTCGACCGCACCCAAGTCCTCTACGGCAGTTGCCTCGGCAACGCCAATTCGCACAGCAACCAGAACCTGCCGCTTATCCTCGCCGGCGGCGGCTTCCGCCACGGTCAGCACCTCTCGTTCGACGCCGTCAACAATACCCCGTTGGCCAATCTCTACGTGAGCATGCTGCAGGGCCTCGGCATCGAGGCAGATAAGTTCGCGACCAGCACCGGCACCCTCCGCGGACTGCGCTCTTAAGGAACGGGGTTGCAGGGTCGGGCGGACCTGCTGACATCGGCGCATCCCCATGCGCACGCTGCTGCTTTCCCTCCTCGGCCTGACCGCCGCCCTCCCCGCCCAGGACATCGTCATCTACGGCGGCACCTCCGGCGGCATCACCGCGGCCATCCAGGCGGCCCGCGAAGGCCGGACGGCCGTGCTGATCGAGCCGACGAAGTTCCTTGGCGGCCTGACCACCGGCGGTCTCGGCGCCACCGACATCGGCAACAAGAAGGCCATCGGCGGGATCTCCCGCGAATTCTATACGGCCGTCGGTTCGTATTACGCCGACGACCAGAAGTGGGTCCACCAGACCCGCGAGGCTTACTTCTCCAAACGCCCCCACGGTAACGCCGCCGACGAAGGCACGATGTGGACCTTCGAGCCACACGTGGCCTCCGCCATCTACGATCGGATGCTCAAAGCTGCCGGCGACAAGGTGACGGTGGTCTTCGGCGAACGGCTCGACCTCAAGAAGGGCGTGATCAAGGACGGCACGCGCATCGTGAAGATCGTGATGGAGAGCGGCCGCGAATTTTCCGGCAAGATGTTCATCGACGCGACCTACGAGGGCGACCTGATGGCCAAGGCAGGCGTGAGCTACCACGTCGGCCGCGAGGCTAACGCGACCTACGGCGAAACCCTCAACGGCGTGCAGGTCGGTCACGCGAAATCGCATCAGTTCAAGGTCGAGGTCGACCCGTACATCAAGAAGGGCGACCCCGCCAGCGGCCTGCTGCCCGGCATCGAGAAGGAAATCCCCGGCCCCGATGGCGCCGGTGACCGCAAGGTCCAAGCCTATAACTTCCGCATGTGCACGACGGACGTCCCGGAAAACCGCCGCGACTGGGAGAAGCCGGCCAACTACGACGAACGCTGGTATGAACTCGCCCTCCGCAACGTCGAGGCCGGCGAAGACCGCCTCTCCTGGGCCCCCACGCCGATGCCCAATCGCAAGACGGACACGAACAACAACTTCGCCATCAGCACCGACTTCATCGGCCAGAACTGGGATTACGCCGAGGCCGACTACGCTACCCGCGCCAAGATCTGGCAGGCCCACGAGGACTGGCAGAAGGGCCTGATGTGGACCTATGCCTATCACCCGCGCGTGCCGGAAAAGATGCGCCTCGCGTTCCAGAAGCTCGGCCTAGCGAAGGACGAATTCAAGGACAACGGCAACTGGCCCCGCCAACTCTACGTCCGCGAAGCCCGCCGCATGATCTCCGACTACGTCATGTCCGAGAAGAACTGCCGTCGCGTCGAAGTCGTCGAAGACTCCGTCGGCATGGGTGCCTACAACATGGACTCCCACCACATCCAGCGCTTCGTGACCAAGGAAGGCTTCGTCCGCAACGAGGGCGACGTCCAGGTCGGCAGCAAGCCCTACCCCGTCAGCTACCGCAGTCTCCGCCCCAAGGCCTCGGAATGCACCAACCTCCTCGTCCCCGTCTGCCTCAGCGCCAGCCACATCGCCTACGGCTCGATCCGCATGGAACCCGTCTTCATGGTAATGGGCCAGTCCGCCGCCACCGCCGCCGGTCTCGCCATCGAAGGCAACACCTCGATCCAGGCCATCGATTACGGCGCCCTGAAGGAACGCCTACTCGCCAATGGCCAGATGCTCGACTTCGTGACGACCGCCGCGGCCGGAGGCGGCCACGGACTCGATAAGACCAAGCTCCCCGGCATCGTCGTCGACGACACCGATGCCACGCTCAAGGGCTTCGAGCAGACCGGCCATGTCTCGGGCAACTTCGTCGGCGACAGCTACCGTCATGACGGCAACGCAGACAAAGGTGCGATGGCCGCGCGCTTCACCCCCGCCCTGCCTAAGGCCGGCTCCTACCGCGTCGCGATCTCCTACAGCCCCAACGCCAACCGCGCGACGAACGTCCCGGTGACCATCCATCACGCCCAGGGCGAGACCAAGGTCTTCGTGAACCAGAAACTCGCGCCCAAGGGCGAAGCACCCTTCCACGTCGTCGGCACCTTTGAATTCACGGCCGGCAAGGATGGCTGGGTCGAGATCGGCAACGCCGGCACCGACGGCCACGTCATCGTCGACGCCGTGCAGTGGCTGCCGGCGAAGCGCTGAGCCTCCCCTTGCTTGGATTTAAGCGCAAGCGTCCCCTTAACTCCTAACTTCCAAGGGCAGGCGGGGTTCAAGATACAAGAAGCCCTATCCCGACCCCAAGGCTGCCCAATGAGACGATCCCTGCCCATAACCGTTGCACTCATTCTGACGTGCCTCCTCCAAGCAGCCGATATTCCAGCGACGGCGGACAAGAAACCTGCCGAAGCCAATCAGGCTAAACTCACCCTCCGGCAGCGGGTCATGACGGCGGCAGATAAGGATAAAGACGGCAAACTTTCGCTCGCCGAGTTCAAGACCCTGGACGTGCAGGCGCTCCATCATGGTGAAGAACACTTCAAAGAGGCCGACCTTAATAAAGATGGCTTCATCGATAGCTCTGAACTCGCGGGCGCGCTCAGTCGCCAGACGTGGTTCGCCCTCCTCAGCGAAGGAACCGAAGCCTGCTTCAGTCGGCTGGATTCGAATAAAGATACCAAGCTCGACCTGAAAGAGTTCCGACCCATCTCCAAGATGGGCGCGCACACTGAACAACACTTCAAAAGCGCCGACACCAACAAGGACGGGTTCCTGGATCTCGCAGAATTGTCCGTTCTCGCTGAACACAAAATTAAAGTCCTCGAAATCGGTCCGGCTCGAAAGAAGTAGGCCCAAGTCGTTTACCTTATTTGACGGATAATGAAGCACCTCCGGATAAGTTACGCCTAGCCAACCGGAAATGGCCTTCGATAATCAGACGCATCATCCCGATGAAGCCACTCGTCCTCCTCGCATTATTGGTCTCGGCGCTGACTTCGCTGCTGGCGGCGGAAACGAAGAAGCCCAACGTGCTATTCATCGTCGCGGACGACCTCGGCTACG
>RFRI01000229.1 GCA_009924535.1 Verrucomicrobiota bacterium | reverse complement strand
GGACCGCGCGCACGCCCCGAAGGCCGCCGAAGCCCTGCGCCTCGACGCCCCCAATCTCCTCAAGCTCGGCGTCGTCGACGGCGTCGTGAAGGAACCGCTCGGCGGCGCCCAAGAAGACCCGGCCGCCACCGGCTCGGCCATCCGCAAAACGCTGCGCGACTCGCTCGCCGACCTCTCCAAGGCTTCGCCCGAAAAGCTGATCGCGATGCGTTACGCGAAGTTCCGCGCGATGGGCGTCTACTCGGAGTAAGTTCGCTGACCAGAAAACAAAAAGGGGCGCCATTTGGCGCCCTTTTTTCTTGGACGATGCCCGGACGGCTCAACCGCCGTTCGACAGCACGCGGATGTAACGCGTGTAATTACGTCCGTACATGTAGACGATGCGCTTGTAGCTGGCTTCGGCGACCTTCGGATTGTCCGCCATCATCTGGAGGCCGCGGAGCTCCTTCGAGCCTTCCGGCGTGAGGACGGTGACCGAGACCTCGACGGCCTTGAGCGAATAAGGAAGGTACGGCAGCCAGGTCGCGGAAGTGGGCTTCAGCGGCAGGTTATCCGGATACATGCGATCGGAGTAGACGCGCAGGCGGGAGGTATAGTAGTCGAACGGCTGGACCTTGGGCCAGGTACCGTTGGGGGTCGGGTTCGGCTCGATGATGGAGGCAGGCGCATAACGCAGCGGAGCGGTCTGCTGGTCGGTATTGCCCTCCTTGGAACTGAAGATCGCGAGATAACCGCCCTTGGAAGCCGGCAGCGCCGACTTGTCGTCGGACTTCGAGGCGAGGATGACCGGACGAAGCACCTGCGGCTGGCGCGAACAGGGATCGCGCAACGCGCTACCGGCAGGCATCGCAGGCAACGGCGACGTGGCCCAGAAGACGAGGTTCATGGCCACGACGTTCGAGGCGATGAAATTGTTCTCGTCCATCGTCCAGCACGGCGTCGGGCTGATGTTGCTGGCGTTGATGAGCGCGCGCGTCTCGTAATCCGGGGTGGGCGTCTTGGAATAATTGGCGAAACGACGGGAGCCGGACCAGTAATCCCAAGGCGACTTCGGCGTATCGATATTGGAGTTCAGGATCAGAGGGAGGGCGTCGATGAAGGTGTTCTCGGAGTCCACGATCGTGCGGTAGACGCCATAGACCTGCTGGATCTTGTCGCCGGGCGAATCGAACGGCGAACGCTGGCCGATGCGGTAGGAGATGGCGCAGACGTCGCCGCGCAGGGCGCTGCGGCCGGTGCCGGGAGTCCAGCGCGGACGGTCGGCCGGCGCGCCGAAGAGCATCACGATCGGATGGTCGACGGGCTGCAGGTTGCCGACGGCGGCGGGCACGCCGGTGACATCGGTCGAGCCCGGGACCACGATCTCCATCCAGCAACGCCCGTCCGAGCGGAGCATCGCGGTCGAGAAATCGTTTTCCATGGCATCGAGCACGCCGCGGGACTCGGACTGCGTCGAAAGGTCGGCCACGGCACGGTCATAGACGCGCAAGGTGTCGGAGGCGATCGTGACGACGGTCAGGACGATGATGACCATGATGGCCGTGGAGACCATCACCTCGAGCAAGGTGAAGCCGGCGCGGGCTTGGCGGATAAGCGTGTTCATCGGCTGATGACGATGTTCTGGACGAGCAAGGGATTCTCGGTCTTCGTCTTGTACGAATCGTAGGGGCTGTAATCGTGCGGGAAGAACTCCGCCACGAGCGGCAGATAGGCCAAGGCGTAGGCGGAAGGCTGCGCGGGGAGCGGCGAACTGGCCCAAGGAGCGGCGGCGACCTTGGTGGCCTTGGGCTCGAAGGTGGTCGTATCGATCTCGGTGCGCTGGCCGACCAGGAGCTTGGAGAGCGAGAGACGGACGCGCATCGGGGTACCGATGATGTTACGACCGAAGGCGGCGTTGACGGTGAGGTTCTTGCCGGAGCAGAGGGCCACTTCCATCATCGAAGGATTGGAGAACAAGGCGAAGGAAGTATCGCCGGTCTTGTCGCTGTCCGGGGCGACGATCTTGCGCTCGTAGACGTAAAGCCAGACGGCGTTGTCGCCGTTATCGCGGGCCTTCTGGAGCAGGCGATAGACGACGTCGAAGTTCGACGCGGCCGGGTTGCCGCCCGTCAGGTCCACGCCGGAAGTATCGGCCACGGGAGCTTCGAGGAGGTACTTGCTGTTCTGGGGGGCCTGCTCGCTCGTGCTGTCGACGAAGACGATCGAACGAGGATTGTCCAGGGCGCCGATGAGACGCGTCACGCCGGACAGGGCGCGATTGGTCTGCATGATCTCGTCGACCTGCTGGAAGGTGGAACCGAGGATACCGACCAGCGAGAGGATCGCGACGCCGACGATGCCGATGGCGAGCGTCACCTCGACCAGGGAGAAGCCTGGACGGACGGACGATGGGTTGCGGGGAGGGTTCATCGGAAAAGAATCATTTGGCCTTGTCCATCTCGTCGGCGTCGAGGGTCATCGTGACGTCGCCGTTAGGGCGGAGGGAAAGCGCGGCGAACTGGTTTTCGGAAGTGATATCGACCATGGCCTTGCCGGCGCCGGTATTGCGCACCACGCCCTTGGCGAGGACGAGCAGCACGCGTCCGAGATGGTTGGAGGCGCCGGTCCCCTGCAGCTCGACGTAGAACCACTTCTTGGGATTGAAGTCGGCGGTCATGGTGCTGAGGGCCATGGGCTGATTGGTGGGGGCGTAGATCATCCACGGAGGCGTGCTCACCGGAGAGTCTGTCGCGTTGGTGGTGGCGCTGTCCGCCAGCGGACCGATGATGCTACGTCGCGTGTTGGCCGCGAGGGCGATCGATAAGGTGGTCGCGGTGTCGTTGGTAGGCGGCACGAAAACCACCCCCGTCGGCAGCATCTGCGCGGGCTCAGGAGAGAACCACTTGTAGGGCGCGATCGAGGTGTTGGTGATCGTGGAAGGATCGGCGCCGCCAAGGTCCGCCGAACTGACGCCGCCGACGGCGATGACGAACTGACGGAGGTGGTTCGCTTCGTCGTTCGGATCGTTCAGGATGAGCAGGCGATAGCGATTGGCGTAGGTGACGCCGGTGGTGCCGGGACCGCGGTTCATCAGGGCCATCGCGCGGACGGTGCGGATGGAAGAGGCGATGAAGCGCTGACCGGCGGGCAATCCGCCACCGTCACCGGCCGAGAGGCCGAGGAACAGCGAGGAGATGAGCAGGATGATCGTGATGACGACCAGCAGCTCGACCAAGGTGAAGGAGCGGGCGGCCTGAAACGGAAAAACTCCACCCGACTTGGCTTTTCCAAAAAACATCCTCCCCTTCCGGACCAGGCAAATTCGGAGAAACGGGATCACACCGGATGAAACTAGCTGGGAACAGCCGTGCCCCAAGGAAAGCCGGCAGGGAGGAGAAACTTCCTTGGCCA
>RFRI01000228.1 GCA_009924535.1 Verrucomicrobiota bacterium | reverse complement strand
CTGTTCCTCAAGTTCGGCCCTGAAGTCCCCGCACCTGAAGCCCTGAACGCGCTCTTTCTCGCCTGCGTCGCCGGCTTCGTCGGTACGCTGCTGGGCCACTGCTTCTCCTGCTTCCTGAAGTTCAAGGGCGGCAAGGGCGTCGCTTCCACCATCGGCGGCCTGCTCGTCCTGCTGCCGGTCCCGATCCTCATCGGCGCCGCGATCTGGGGCCTCGTGTTCCTGCTCTCGCGCTACGTCTCGCTGGCTTCGATCGCCCTCGGCGTCTCCCTGCCGCTCTCCTGCTGGCTCCTGCCGCTCTTCACGTCCCTGAAGTTCGGCCAGCCCCAGTTCTGGTTCGCGGCGGCCATCGCCGCTTTCAACGTCTGGACGCACCGTTCCAACATCGGCCGCCTGCTCGCCGGCACCGAGAACCGTTTCGTCAAGCAAGCCTGACCTTTTCGCAATGACCGCCCCTCGCACCATCGGCATCGGCATCCTCGGCTTCGGCACCGTCGGCCAAGGCGTCTGGAAGCACCTGCATGAGAAGCAGGCCGACCTCGAATCCCGCCTCGGCGTGAAGCTCGACCTCCGCAAGGCCTCCGTCCGCGACCTCAAGAAGAAGCGCGCGGTGAAGATCCCGGCCTCGAAGCTGACCAAGAATCCGAACGAGATCATCGACGACCCGAAGGTCCACGTGGTCTGCGAACTCATCGGCGGCACCACCAAGGCCCGCGAACTGACCCTCCGCGCCCTGCGCCTGGGCAAGGTCGTCGTCTCGGCCAACAAGGCCCTCCTCTGCGAGCACGGCCCCGAGATCATGCAGGCCGTCCGCCAGCATGGCGGCCAGTTCCTCTTCGAAGCCAGCGTCGCCGGCGGCATCCCGATCATCAAGGCGATCCGCGAAGGCCTCGTCGCCAACCGCTTCGAGCTGATCGTCGGCATCCTCAACGGCACCTGCAATCACATCCTCACCCGCATGGGCGAGGACGGCCTCTCGTTCGCCGACGCGCTCAAGGAAGCCCAGGAGCTCGGCTACGCCGAAGCCGATCCGACCCGACGCCACCGCTTCCGCCGTCATCGGCGACATCGTCGACGCCATCGCCGCCCTCACCGGCGCCATCCCGCAGGCCCTTTCGCCCGAAGGCCTCGCCGCCCGCGAGAAGGCCGGCCGCGCCCTGCGCATGGCCTCGATCGACGAGATCGTCTCGCCCTTCTACCTGCGCCTCTCGCTGCTCGACAAGGCCGGCGTCTCCGAAGGCATCTACCGCATCTTCTCGAAGCATAAGGTCTCCATCGCCCGCGTCATCCAGTACGAACACCCGAACCAGGGTCGCGGAACGGTCACGCTTTCGACCTACCCGGTCAGCGAACGCAAGATGTCCGCGGTCTTGACAGAATTGCGCCGCCTCAAGACGGTGCTCGAGGAGCCGGTCGTGCTCCGCATCTTCTCTCCCGAATCCTGATCTCCCGGTGGCCCTCATCGTCCAGAAATACGGCGGCACTTCCGTCGGCAACGTCGACCGCATCCAGAACGTCGCGGCCAAGATCAAGGAACAGTGGTCCAAGGGCAACCGCATCGTCGTGGTCGTCTCGGCCCGCAGCGGCGTCACCAACGACCTCATCGCCCGCGCCAAGGCCCTCTCGAAGCTCCCCGACGAGCGCGAGATGGACGTCCTCATGGCCGTCGGCGAACAGGAGACCATCGCCCTGACGGTCATGGCCCTCCACGCCATCGGCGTACCCGCCGTCTCGCGCACGGGCGCCCAGGCCGGCATCTTCACGGACGACATCCACACCCGCGCCCGCATCACCCGCATCACCGGTGGCGACCTGCTCGCCCGCCTCGACGAAGGCAAGGTCGTCGTGGTCGCCGGCTTCCAGGGCTGCACGGACGCAGGTGAAGTTACCACGCTCGGCCGAGGCGGCTCGGACCTCACCGCCATCGCGGTCGCCGCCTCCATCAAGGCCGACCTCTGCCAGATCTATACCGACGTCGACGGCGTCTACACCGCCGACCCCCGCATCGTGCTCAACGCGAGCAAACTGCCGGAGATCTCCTACGAGGAGATGCTCGAGCTCGCTTCCAGCGGCTCGAAGGTCATGCAGTCCCGCTCGGTGGAGTTCGCCCAGAAATATAACGTGCCCTTCGAGGTCCGTTCTTCCTTTAACGACCAACCCGGTACCATCGTGAAAGCCATCGACAAAACCCTCGAAGACGCGGCCATCGCCGGCGTCGCCCTCGACCGCCTGCAGACCCGCGTCACGGTGAACGACCTCCCTGACAGCCCGCAGGCCCTGTCCGCCCTCTTCGACGACCTCGGCGAAGCCGGCCTCAGCGTCGACATGATCATCAAGAACCTGGGCAAGGACGGCAAAGCCAACCTGACCTTCTCCGTGACCACCGCGGAATTCTCCCGCGTCGAAGCCGTCGTCGGCCAGACCCTCAAGAAACTCGGCTCGGGCTCCGTCCGCTCCGCCGGCGAGATCTCCAAGCTCTCCATCGTCGGCGTCGGCATGATCTCCCACCCCGGAGTCGCCGGCACCCTCTTCAAGGCCCTCGCCTCCGTCGGCATCAACAGCGAGCTCATCACGACCTCCGAGATCAAGATCTCCGTCGCGCTGGACCCCGCCAAGGCCGACGCCGCCGTCCGCGCCGTGCATACGGCCTTCGGTCTCGACAAGGCCTGAGCCGGCACTCGCCTCTTGCCCGACGGCCCGCCCGGACCATAGTCGGGGCGATGCTGCGGTTCACCCTGGCCACCCTCCTCGCACTCGGCGCCTTGCTGCCGGGTCGGGTCGCGTCGCAGGACCTTCCGCCGAACCTGATCACGGGCAACGCGCCCGTCAGCCCCGGGGACCAACCCGATCGCCGGACCGTGCTGGGACTGGCCGACCAAGCTTTGGCCGCCGGCCTCTCCTCGACGGCCTCCGGCTTCTACGCCCAGCTGCTCGCCGACCCCAAGCTCGGCGACAAGGACCGCGAACTGGCGGGTCTCGGCCTTTCCGCCGCCTACATCGAACGCACGCGCACGGCCGAAGCGAAGGCGACGGTGAAGTTCCTGCCGAAATCGGCGCGCAAGTCGCTCCGCGAAGGCCTGATCGCCCTCCTCGAAAACGATACCGATGGCGCCCGCGCCTTTTCGGCCGAGCTCAACATCGCCGCCCTGCCTCCGCACGAGATCGCCTGGGGCCACGCGCTACGCTGGATGGTCGCCGGCGCGGAGAGCGATAACCTCACCATCAACCTCGCGCAGGAAGCCATCGCGCGCACCTCCGTCTCCGAAGAACAGCGTCAACGCATCGAAGTCCTCGGCTACCGCGCGATGATCGTCGCCGGCAAGGTGGAGCAGCGCACGGTCTCGGCGCTGCGCGACCTCGCCGCCGACGCGAAGGGCACGCCGCTCGCCTTCGACTACGCCCGCAATCTCGCGCTGGCGCTCGC
>RFRI01000227.1 GCA_009924535.1 Verrucomicrobiota bacterium | reverse complement strand
ACTCGGCGACCTTGGGCTTTTCCGTCTCGGCGAAAGCGTGGCCGACGCCGGCCATCTCGCTGCCGACGGCGACCGCGCCCTTGGCCATGAGTAAATTCGGAAGGGTGCGAGCATCGGCCTTGTTGGAGCCTTTTTCCGCGCCCCAGCAGACGTAGGCGAACTTGCCCTTCAGGTCAGGCAGAGCGCCGAGGGAAGAGTAGGCGGTGCCGCCGCCGTCGACGAAGAGGAAGATTCCGAAATAATCGGTGAGCTTGGGTCCGGCGCTCAAGCGGAGCATGCCGTCGATGGCATGCCCGCCGTTGCTGAAGCCGGCGATGACCGAGCGCGTCCGATCGACGTTCGGGACGACCTTGGCAATCTCCTCCAGCATGAAGCGGTGGTAGGCCCAGACTGTGGCGTAGTCGCCCACCATGTTTGCCTGCTTGGGATTGTTGGCGCCCTTCGGGTAAGGCAGGCCGACGAGCACGAAGTCGCCCGCGGGCAGGAACGAATTGTTCGGCTGGTTGCCGCCTTCGCCGCCGGCGAGCCAGACGACCAGCGGGTATTGCTTCGTCGCGTCGTAGCGCGTCGGCAGCGTCAGGTGGCAGGCAGCGAGCCCGCCTTTGCGGTCCACGGTCAGTTCCGGGAAATCGAACATCAGCGAAGCGCCCGGCGCGACCAGTGCCTTGAGCTCGGTGCGCGGGACCACCTTCTCGGCGGGCTTGGCCTCCGCCTTATCCGCTGCCTGTAGTCCGATGCAGAGTGCGACCAGAAGAAACAGGCGAGTGAGGTGCATGCGGGCTTTAGCGGAACGACTTCTGGCGCCAGGCGGCGTCGGCTTCGCGGTCGGTGCGGAATTCGATGACGCGGACGCCCTTACCGCGGATCTCGAGCAGGCGACGCAGGTCGCTCCAGCCTTCGGCGAGGTCGTGGCGTACCTTGTGCGCGTCGCAGAGCTTGCCGAGGTCTGCCGCCTGCGGCGTGCCCCAGAGCTGTTCGAAGTGGGCGCTCTTCGCCACGGCGAGGTGGTTGAAGATACCGCCGCCTTGGTTGTTGATCACGACAACGGTGAGGTCGCCGCGGTGGCCGTAGGCGGAGAGCAGCGCGTTGCTGTCGTGCAGGAACGTCAGGTCGCCGCAGAGGAGCACGGTGCGCTTGCCGTCGAGCGACGCGCCGAGCGCGGTCGAGACCGTACCGTCGATGCCGTTGGCGCCGCGATTGGTGAGGACCTGCGGGCCTGGGCCGGGCGGATGGTAGAACCACTCGACGTCGCGGATCGGCATGCTGCTGCCGACGAACAGGCGGTCGTCCGGGCCGAGGGCTTCGTCGAGAAGGGAGACGACGCGGCCTTCGAAGGGCCAGTCGACGTTCACGATGCGCGTGAGTTTCTTGGCCGCGGCTTTCTGGGCATGGCGTTTTCGTCGCGATCCCCGAAGGCATGCGGCCCGACCACGATGACGCCGCGCTCCGTCTTCGGCAGCAGGCTGGCCACCGTGGCGGGCGTCAGGGTCGGGCGGACGATGCCGCAGGGCGGGACGGCCGTGAAGGTCTCGAGATTGAGGCCCGTGGGCGCCTTGAAGCCCTTTTCAGCGTCGGAAGGGGCGAGTGGGTCGCGGAAGGGCAGATTGAGGTGCACCGGGCCAGCCAGAGGGCCTTGCGAGCGTTGCCAGGCGTCGACCAGCAGCTGGCGCCAGTGGCGGAGCAAGGTGAGGTCGGTCCCGGGCACGGCGGCCTCGGCGGCCCAGACCGGGTAGCCGCCATAGATGCCGTTCTGGGTGATCGTCTGGCCGGAGTGGCATTCGCGCAGCTCGGGCGGTCGATCGGCGGTAAGGATGAGCAGGGGCGTGGCCGAGAGGCGGGCTTCGACGACGGCGGGGAGGTAGTTCGCGGCGGCGGTGCCGGAGGTGCAGAGCAGGGCGGCGGGCTGGCCGGTAGCCTTGGCGAGGCCGAGGGCGATGAAGCCGGCCGAACGTTCGTCGAGCGCGACGGTCACGTGGAGGCCGGCGGATTCGGCGAAGGCATGGGCCAGCGGTGTCGAGCGCGAGCCGGGCGAGATCACCACGTGCGTCAGGCCGAGGCGGCGCAGCGTGCGCACGCCGACGTCGGCCCAGAGGGCGTTCGTGTTCAGGTGCTTCGTCGCGCGGGCCATGGGGACAGGCAATCCGTCAAGGGTGGGGCTGTCCAGCGTGGGCTTGGTTTTGGGTTTAAGCCCGGCTTATTAACCCTATCTTATCCCTTCAAATGGAGGTCTTTCTTTATCTGCTCCCCCTAGTCGGGTTCTTCGCGGCTACGGCCCTGTTGATCCACGCGATTTTCTGGGGCATGACCTTTACGGTGGACGAAGCCTTTGTGCGCGTTCGCTTCTATGGCTGGTCCGCGCGCAAGGTGGCGCTGAGCGACATCGAGTGGGCGGCGCAGGATTGGTCTGTCTGGAACGAGCACTGGACCAACTCCGTCGACCCGAAGCGAATCGTTCTGCTCCGTCGGCGTACCGGCGCCTTCAGGGATTTCCTCATCAGCCCGCCTTCTCCGCCGGAGTTTTTGAAGGAGTTGGCGGCTAAGGGTGTGACGGTGAGGTAGGGACGCGACGACGTCGCGTCCGTTGGGCTAGGGCAGCACGCGGTGCTGCCCCTACCTCTGAAATAAAAAACCCCGGTCGCCCGGGGTTTTGTCTGAAGCCTGGTGTCAGGCTTACTTGTGGGTCTTGGCGTGCTCGGCGAGCGGGTCGTAACCGAAGTCCTTCTTCAGGTCGCGCCAGGAGGCGTGGACGTGGTTGGCGCCGTTCTGGAAGTTGGCGAACTCAAGGAGGAAGGTCGGGCCCTGGATGCTGTAGTAGTGGGCCTGGCCGGCTTCCGTGCCGCCGTTGTAGCCGAAGAAGAGCTGGTCTTCCGGGGTGTTGGTGATCGCGGCCATTTCCTTGATCGCGAAGTCGGAGCGGGCGCGGCCGACGTATTCGGCGATGATCGTGCCGGCCATCTTCTTCTGTTCGGCGGTGAGCGCGGAGAAGGCGATGCCCTTGTGCTTGATGATACCGTCGGCCTTCGGCTTGTTGCCGGTGATGACGTCCTTCGGGGTTTCGCCCGGGATCATGGCGCTCTTCTTCTGTTCGGCGGTGAGGGACTGGGCGAGGGCGCGGCCGGTGGCGTCTTCGGTTTCGAGGAGTTCGAAGCCGACGAGGCCGGGCATCGCGTCGCCGACGTGGGCGGTGTCGGACTTCACCTGGCCCGGGTTGGTGCCGAGGAAGGAGGGCGTCGAGCCGACGAGCACGCCGTCGACGATCGTGAAGTTCTGCGAGCAGTGGTGGCCTTCCCAGCGGAAGCCCCAGGTGCCGTGCGCGTCAGGCTTGCCGAAGATCGACACGAAGTAGTTCTCGGCGTCGCGCTTGTTGGCGCCCTTGCCCTCTTCGATGAGGAAGAGGAGGTATTCGAGGGCCATGACGGAC
>RFRI01000226.1 GCA_009924535.1 Verrucomicrobiota bacterium | reverse complement strand
TAGGCCTTTACAGAGGGAGGGGGGTGAATAACTGTGTGAACGGCATGAAACAGCGCACCCTAGGCAAAGAAGCCTCCGTGAAGGGCAAAGCCCTCCACACCGGCCAGGACGTCACCCTGACCCTCAAACCGGGTGCCCCCAATACCGGCCTGGTCTTCCGTCGTATCGACCTTTTCGGCAAGCCTGAGGTCCGCCCGGTGTCCGAGATGATCACCGAACTCGAGCGCAAGACGACCGTCTCCTCCGACGCCGTCAAACTGCACACCATCGAGCACGTGCTCTCGGCTCTCAGCGGCATGGCCGTGGACAACGCCATCATCGAGCTCGACGCCTCCGAGCCGCCCATCGTCGACGGTTCGGCCCGCCCCTTCACCACGCTCGTCCATCAGTGCGGCATCGTCGAACAGGACGCCCTACGCGAGACGTTCACGCTCACGCACCCGATCACGATCAACGAAGGCAGCCGTTCCATCATCGCCCTGCCCTTCGACGGACTGCGCATCACCTGCACGTCCGCCGATGACCGCGGTATCCACACGCAGCACCTCACGATCGACATCGACGCCGAGACCTACGAAGCGCAGATCGCCCCGGCCCGCACGTTCACGATCTACGAGGACATCGAAGGCCTCATCGAGAAGGGCCTCATCAAGGGCGGCACGCTCGACTCCGCGATCATCCTCAAGGGCGACAAGATCGTCAGCAAGGAGCCCCTGCGCTTCAAGGACGAGCTCGTCCGCCACAAGATCCTGGATATCGTCGGTGACATCGTGCTCGCCGGCGTCCGCCTCAAGGCCCACATCATCGCGGTCCGACCGGGCCACGCGCTCAACGCCCGCCTCGCCGCGGCCGTCCGTAAGCAGTGGCAGGAATCGAAGGCTCCCAAGGCCAAAGCTGCCCCCGCCGGCCCGAAGGTCGAAGCCCCGACAGCCCCTGCCGGCTCGGCCCTGGACATCCGCCAGATCCTCAACGCCCTGCCCCACCGCTACCCGTTCGTGATGGTCGACCGCGTGGTCGAGCTCAACGAAGACTCCCTGGTCGCGATCAAGAACGTCACGATCAACGAACCTTACTTCCAGGGCCACTTCCCTGGCCAGCCGGTCATGCCGGGCGTCCTGCAGATCGAGGCGATGGCCCAGGCCGCCGGCCTCATCATGCTGCGCCGCGGCGCCGCCGACGAAGCCCCGAAGGTCGTGTTCTTCATGAGCGCCGACAAGGTGAAGTTCCGTAAGGCGGTCACGCCGGGCGATACCCTCGAGATCCGCGCCAAGCTCACGAAGGTCCGCGGCCGCATCGCCGCCGCCGAATGCGAGTGCCTCGTCAACGGCGAGTGCGTCTCGTCCGCCGAACTGCTCTTCACCATCGCCGACTCGCCTAACGGCTGAACCGGATGGCCACGCAAGTCCACCCCACCGCGATCGTCGAAGCCGGCGCCAGGCTCGGCCAGGACGTCGTCATCGGCGCCTACGCCTACGTGGGCGGCGACGTCACCTTGGGCGACGGCTGCGTCCTGCATCACCACGCGACGGTCGAGGGCTACACGCAGCTCGGCCCGCAGTGCGAGGTCTTCCCTTACGCCTTCATCGGCGGCCGCACACAGGACCTGAAGGCCAAACCAGGCAAGCCCGGCCTCAAGGTCGGGGCCCGCAACACGTTTCGCGAATACGTCAGCGTCCACCTCGGCACCCAGGAAGGCGAATGGACCATCCTCGGCGACGACAACGTCCTGCTGGCCTATTCGCACATCGCGCACGACTGCGTGATCGGCAACCACCTCGTCATCTCCAGCCACTCCGCCGTCGCGGGTCACGTGCACGTCGGCGACCACGTGAACATCGGCTGGAACGCCGGCATCCACCAGTTCTGCCGTATCGGTGACCACGCGATGGTCGCGGCCTGCTCGAAATGCGTCCAGGACGTCCCGCCTTTCGTGATCGTCGACGGCAATCCGTGCGAGACCAAGATGATCAACGCCGTCGGCCTGAAGCGTTCGGGCTTCACCGTTGAAGAAATCGCCACGGCCAAGCTGATGCACCGGATTTTCTACCGCGACGGACTCAACACCACGCAGGCCATCGAAAAGGCCCGGGGCCTGCCCGAGGCCTCCGGCCGCATCGTGAAGGCCTTCGTGGATTTCGCGGCATCGACCAAGCGCGGCTTGGCCTAAGTCAGGGTGGCGCTTGCGCCGACGAAAGCGGCCACTAGGTTGGCAGACATGAAAGCCCTCCTGCCTTCCCTGCTCGCCGTCATCGGTTCGTTCACCTCGCTCTCCGCAGCCATCGTCGAGCAGCCCCTCGAATACAAGTCGGGCGACGTCCTCTGCGAAGGCTGGCAGGCCTATGACGACGCCGTCACCGGCAAGCGACCGGGCGTGCTCGTCGTGCACCAGTGGACGGGCATCAGCGACCACGAGAAGGAAGCCGCCCGTAAGCTGGCCGCCCTCGGCTACAACGTCCTCGTCGCCGATATCTACGGTAAGGGCGTCCGACCGCAGCCGCCGGCCGCCGGCAAGGAAGCCGGCAAGTACAAGGCCGACCGCCCTCTGCTGCGTTCGCACGTCAACGCCGCGCTCGACGTCCTCAGCCACGACAGCCGGACCGACGCCACGAAGATCGCCGCAACCGGCTACTGCTTCGGCGGCACGACCGTGATCGAACTCGCCCGCTCCGGCGCCGCCGTCAAAGGCGTCGTCAGCTTCCACGGCGGCCTCGACTCCCCGACCCCGGCCGACGGCAAGAACATCAAGGCCAAGGTCCTCGCCCTCCATGGAGCCGACGATCCTTACGTCCCGGCCAAGGATGTCGCCGCCTTCGAAGCCGAGATGAAGGCCTCCGGCGTGGACTATAAGCTCATCAAGTATCCGGGCGCCGTCCACAGCTTCACGCACCAGGCCGCCGGCAACGACAACTCGAAGGGTGCGGCCTATAACGCCGACGCCGACAAAGCCTCCTGGGCGGAGATGGAAAAGTTCCTGAAAGCCACGCTCGGCCGCTGAACCGCTTTATTTATCAATGAAATCGGTAATCCTGTTATGCCTCGCAGCCTCCGCGCTGCTGGCCGAACCCAGCGACGGCCTCGCCCCCGAGGTACCCGGCCTGAACGCCGCCGCGGTCTCCTACGCCCTGGAGGCCAAGCTACCCGACCTCAAGAAGCCCTTCCTGACCACCCAGCCGCAGGACCTCAAGGACGGCCTGACGGTCGGAGAACTCCAAGGCGCGCAGAAGGACGCCGTCGTGAAGTTCGCCGAGGAAATCGCGGATGATAAGCATGGCGAGATCGACAGCCTTCTCGTGGCGCACCACGGCAGGCTGCTCTTCGAGTCTTATTTCCGCCGCGGCCGCCAGAACTATCCGCACTATCAGATGTCGATCACCAAGTCCTACACGGCCATGGCCGTCGGACGCGCGATCCAGCTTGGTCACCTGAAGATGTCGGACCTCGATCGTCCG
>RFRI01000225.1 GCA_009924535.1 Verrucomicrobiota bacterium | reverse complement strand
AGGGGTCGCCATTGCCAGCGATGTGCTTCGCGTGCAATTCGGCGGAGCGACGGACGGCGCGGCCGATGGCGGGGATGTTCCCGGCGGCGAGCAGCGTGGACTCCCTCTCGAGGTTGGCGAAGAAGACGGGGTCCTTGAGGAGCGAGACCTTCACGGCCTCGACAAGACCGTCACGCAGGCCGCGGGCGTCGAGCGAGGCGAGCAGCGCGAGGTCATTGACCACGGCGGCCGGGACGGCGAAGGCGCCGGTGAAATTCTTCTTACCGAAGGTGTTGATGCCGTTCTTCACGCCGACGCCGGCGTCGCCCTGACCGAGGGTCGTGGTAGGCATGCGGACGAGACGCACGCCGCGGTGGGCGGTGGCGGCTGCGAAGCCGACAGCATCGAGGAAGGCGCCGCCGCCGATGGCGAGGACGTAGGAGTGACGGCAGATCTTGTCGGCCTCGATCGCGGCCAGGGCGGCCTTGACGACGGCGGAATCCTTCTTGGCGGCCTCACCGCCGGTGAGCACGAGCGGCGCGCGGGTGAAGTGAATACCCATGGCCTTGCCGTAGGCGGCGACCTCGGCGGCGAAACCCGGACGGGAGCTGGCCAGGCCGGCATCGACGATCGGGATGACCTTGGCGCCGGCAAAGAGGTCGGCGAGGACACGGTTGCCCGCAGCGAACGCGCCTTCGGTGAAGAAGATGCGATGGCGGTAGGTTACCGCGAATTCGAGGTCAAGGGAGTCGTCCATAGCCCTGGGGGAGGGTTTATCAGAAGAGGTTAGACGCCTGAGGACAAGCCAAGTTCCCAACTTCAGCCGTCGTAAAGGCCCTAAACGGGCCCCGATCAGGTGGTCGGGATGAAGCGACGTAGGATCAGGGTCAGGCCGAACGCCCCGAACGGCACCATCCAGGCCAACGGCATCGCCACCGCCGCCCAGCCTACTTCGGTCGAGCCTTCGTTGGCGTGGCGCATGAAGGCGGCAGAAAAATAGAATAGTCCGGCCGCCGCGTAATCGACGAGCGGGAACGCCGCGAGGCGATCGGCGACGCGGCGACCGACGCCAGCGGGCAAAGCATGGCGGCGGTTGGAGCGCCAGATCCAGAGCCAGAACAGCAGGCAGCCGAAGACCGCGACCTTCGGGGCGCCGTTCACCTCGGGCAGCGCCTGGACGAGGATCAACGGCACGGGCACGAGGTAGAGCAGCCACTCGGCCCACTTGGGCGGCGTGCCCGGCCCGGCTTCATGGCGCGCGACGAGCGTGATCGAAAACGTCAGCAGCCAGAGCACAAAGGGATGAGCGAGCAAGGCGATGAGCGGCCAGCCGCGGAAGTGCGGGCCGTCGACCAATCCACCGACAGCGAAGAAGCCGATGAGCGGCAGGAGCGCGCGGCAGAGGCCCATCACGGCCGGCGCCCAACTGACCCCCTTATGCCAGCGATCGTAGACGAGCACGCTGACGACCAACATCAGCACGAGCACGGACGTCACGCGGCCATGGCCGTCGAGCGAAGAGATGACAGTGAACCAGGAACCGAGCGCGAGGCAGAGGAAACCGACGACGTGGGCCGCGGTCGCGGAGACGAGGCCGGAGGGGATCGGGCGCGTGGAACGCCGCTCGGTATCCCAGCGCGCGTCGAACGCGTCGTTGAGGATCATGCCGCCGACATAGATGAGCGAGACCCCGATCAGCAGGCCGATCAACGAGGCCAGCAGGAACGGCCCCCATGGGAAGCGGTCGGCGTAGACATACCCGAGCAGCCAGCCGGCGAAGAGGTTGCTCCAGACCGTCGGGAGGTTCGAGCCGCGGGTGAGGATCAGCCAGGCGCGGACTTTCGCGAAGAAGCGGGCGAACATCTCAGAGGGGCTTCACGCCGCGCTGCGCGAGCTCGGCGAGCGTCCAGCGGTATTCTTCGGCGATCATGTCGGCGACGTCGGCCGCGCGGACCTCGGGCGGCAGGACTTCCCACGTGTACGTCTCGATCTCGAGCTCGCGGCAAGCGCCCGGCGCCTTGGCGATCACGTCGAGCGCGGCCTTGAGGTGGTCGTTCGTCGTGGAGAGTTCGTCGGAGAGATGATCGGCGTTGACCGGCACATGGAAGTGCACGCGGAGTTCCTCGAGCGCGCGCAGCTGATCGATCGCCGCCATGGCGAACGGGATGTCCTTGAAGCGCACGATGGAGCCGTCCTTGGCCCGGCCCATGGTCTGGTGAAGGTAGGTGGGCTCGTGCATCTTCGCGAGTCGCGCGAGGGCGACCTCGGTGGGCTTGAGCTTGAGCGCCGAACTGAGGTGGAACTTGAGCACGGGCGCGCCGCCGGCGTTGAGGCGGGCGAGGGCTTCGTGGGCTTCTTCGTATTGCAGCGCGAAGTGGCAGGTATCGTACGCGATCCCGAGGTGCGCGTCGACGAGGCCCCGGGCAGGCTCTTCGGCACGGAGTTGTTCGAAGAGGCGGAGCGCTTCGGGCGTGTTCTCGGCGTGGCCGATCGGCTCCGGCTCGAGCGCGAGGCGCAGGTGCGTGCCGGTGCGATCGCGCAGGCGGGCGAGGTGTTCGGCGCACGCGAGGAGGTTGCGGCGCATGACCTTCATTTCGTCGGTGTTGCGGCCGAAACCCTTGAACGAACCCGGCAACGTGCTGACGGTACCGACCTTATCGGGCGGACCGAACGCGGCGAGAAGGTCGAAGAGCCGGTTGGTGTATTCGAGACGCGGCGTCTCGCACCAATCCGGCGCGAAGACGTCGTCCTTCACGGCCTGGCCGTGGAACGGGCCGAACGGGAAGCCGTTGATGCCGGCGACGACGCAGTTCTCCTTGTCGAGCCAGGCACGGAAAGCCGCCAGCGTGGCGGGCACGGCGAGTTCCTTCGCGGCAAGGTCGCCGAGGCGCAGGCCGAGGACGTACGTCTTGCCGGGGCAGACGCGATCGCGCACGCGGAGCGCATGGTCGCGGAGGCCGGCGAACGTCTCGACCCACCCTTCGCCGCGGTGGACGTTGGTGCAGTAGGCGAGGGAAAGGCCGGACGTGAGCTTCACGCGAGTCAGGCCTGGGCGGCGGGGTCCTTGAAGCGCGGCGACTGCGAGAGGAACTTCACCGGGTTGCCGTAGACGAGTCGGTCGATGGCGGCGGCGGAGTGGCCGCGGCGGCGCATCTCCTGCGCGGCCTTGGGCACGGACAGCGGATCGCTGTGGCCCCAGTCGCACGCACTGTTGAGCCAGACGCGCTGGGCGGAGACGGATTCGATCATGTCGATGGCGCGCACGGGCGTGGCCTTCGATTCGGGATAGAGCGTGATGCCGGCCCAGAAGCCTTGGTCGAGGACCTCGTGGATGGTGTGTTCCTCGACGTGGTCGATGATCACGCGCTCGGGCTTCACGACGCCGTTGGCCTTGAGGCAATCCATGATCAGGCGCGTGCCCTTGCGCTTGTCCTCGAGGTGCGGCGTGTGCACGAGGATCATCTGGTCATACTGCACCGCGAGGGCGATGTGCTGCTCGAG
>RFRI01000224.1 GCA_009924535.1 Verrucomicrobiota bacterium | reverse complement strand
AGGCCGAAGACGCCGAAGACGATGGAGGGCACGCCGGCGAGGTTGTTGACGCTGATGCGCACGATGCGCAGGACGGCGCCCTGCTGGGCGTATTCGCGGAGATAGATGGCCGTGATGACGCCGAAGGGAGTGACCAGCAGGCTCATGAAGACCGTCATGACCAGCGTGCCGAAGATCGCGGGCATCAGGCCGCCTTCGGTGTTGGCCTCACGGGGTTCGTCGAAGACGAACTCGCCGAGCCGGGAGAAGAAGAGCTTCACGCGGCCCCACGTGTCGAGGCGGTTGGGGAACCAGGCGCGGATCACCTGGGTCAGCGGCACGACGACTTCGCGATTCGAAGCATCCTTGGAGACGAGCGAGGCCACGGCGCCGCCGTCGACGACCTTCTTCGCCTCGGCCTGCAAGGCGGCGAAGCGTTCTTCCAGTCCGGCGATCTGCTTACGCAGGGCCGCGGTCTCGTCGGCGAGCTTCAGGTCTTCGGCCCGACGCAGGGCCACGCGGGCCTTGTCCATCTCGCCGTTGATATCACCGATGCGGTGCCGGGTGATCTCGACCAGTTTCTCGCGCACCACCGCGGCCGCGGCGACTTCCGCCTGGAAAGCGTCCTCGAAGGCGGAGTCCGTCGCGGGGATCAGCTTGCCGTCGGACTTGCGCAGAGACTGGGGACGGACGAAAGCCGGACCGTTCTCGACGCGCTCCAGGCCGAGCACGTCGGTCGGGAAAGTCTCGCCCTTGATCTTGGCCTCATCGACCCAGAGATAGGAATTGCCGTTCAGTTCGCGCAGGCCCACCTGATACTGGAGCTCATAGCGGGGATTATCCGCCGGCGAACCGGCGCGGACGCGGCGCTGGGCCAGCTGACCGATGAGCGTACGACCGTCGTCGACTTGGGCCACCGGGACCTGCGGCGCCCAGAAGACCGTGACGCCGTTCAGGATGACCAGGGAAAGCAGGCCGATGACCATGCCCAAGCCGATGATAAGGCCTAGGCCCGTGAACCAGACGAAGGCTTCGCCGCGGGGCGTGCTGCTATCGGTAGAGGAGGCCATGGTCAGACGACTTTGTAGCGCTCACGCAGGCGCTGGCGGAGGACTTCCGCGAGGGTGTTGATCACGAAGGTGAGCAGGAAAAGGCAGCAGGCGCCGAGGAACAGCGCGCGGTAGTGGGTATGGCCGGCGGCGGCCTCGGGCAGCTCGACCGCGATATTGGCGGAAAGCGTACGCATGCCGCTGAAAGGATTGGACTCCATCACCGCGGTATTACCCGTGGCCATCACGACGATCATCGTCTCACCGATCGCGCGGCCGAAGCCGATCATGATACCCGAGACGATGCCCGAGATGGCGGTCGGGACCACCACGCTCCAGACCGTCTGCCAGCGGCTGGCGCCGAGGGCGAGGGAGCCGGAGACAAGGGAGTTCGGGACATTGGAAAGCGCGTCTTCGGCGATCGTGAAGACGATCGGGATGACCGCGAAGCCCATCACGAAACCGACGACGAGCGAGTTGCGCGAATCGTAGGTCGCGCCGGTCGTCTGGCGCCACCACTCGCGGAAGTCCGCGATCGGCAGGCCGCTCGCGGTATCCTTGACGGTGAAGAAGGCGGCTTCGACGGCCGGTCCGGACTTCCAGGCGGCGAAAGCGCAGAGGGCAAGGAAAGGCAGCAGCCAGAGGAATTCCATGCCCGGCTTGACCTGACGGCGAATCGGCTGCGGCAGCGCGGACCAGAGGAAGCCGGCGAACAGGGCCGCCGGAGCGAGGATGCCGACGGCGCAGAAGAGCGAGATCAGGCGAGGGTCGACCAACGGGGCGAGCCAGAGTCCGGCGAGGAAACCCAGCACGACGGACGGCAACGAGGCCATGATTTCCATGACCGGCTTCACCACCTGGCGGTATTCCGGACGGAGGAACTGGGAGACGTAGATCGCCGCGGTCAAGGCGATCGGCAAAGCGAAGAGCAGCGCGTAGAAAGTACCCTTCACCGTGCCGTAGAAAAGAGGGACGAGCGAATACTTCGCTTCGAATTCATCGGAGCCGGCGCTCGACTGCCAGGTATAAGCCGGGCCGCTCGCGCCTTCATACCAGATCTTGCCGAAGAACGCGCCCCAGGAGGATTCCGGGTGATGGTCGACGATGCTCCAGCGGTGCAGTTTGCCGTCGGCGGAGAGCGCGGTGAAGCGGTCGTAGTTGCCGGCGAAGGCCAGCTGACGGATCGAGCCGGAAGGCGCGTCACCTTCCCAGCGGAGAGAGCCGGTGGTCATGTTGCGGATCTGCAGCTTGCCGCCCGCGACCGCGAGGTAGCACTTATTGCCTTCGGCGGCGTAGACGCCTTCGCCGGCGCCGGCGAGCGCCTCGCCGTCATGGATCTTACCCCAGCGGCGGAGGCTCTTGCCGTCCGGCTGGACCTGCGGATACATCGACCAGACTTGTTGTTCGCCGGAACGGCCGACGAAGACCACCGAGACATTGCCGAAGATCAGCCCGGCGGAGGCCACGGCCGGGTCCTTGGAATCCTTGAAGGGCACGAACGACTGCAGGAAAGCGAAAGCCGCGCCGTCGTCGGCGTAGGTGCGGACTTCGCCCGACTTCCCGACGACGATGAGGGACTCGGCCGTCGAAGGCAGCAGCACCTTTTCAATCGAAGCGGCGTCCGCGGCGACCACGAAAGGAGGGCTGACGGTCACGCGGGCCTTGCCGCCGAGACCCTTGCGTTCAGTGAGTCGAACCGCCGTGAGCAGCGGCTTGCCAGCGTCGGCTTGGCGGACGACCATCAGGCGCGACTGCGAGCCCTTGGCGTTCCACACTTCGAGACAGGGCACGCCCGGCTTGCCGATCGCGACCGGAGCGAGCGCGGTGACGACCGGCTCGATGGCGCGCTTGCCCGCGGCATCGAAGGTGGAGCGATAAGCGACTTGCAGTTCCTGCACGGAACCATCGGAGAGTCCGAGGAAGACCAGGCCCGCGCGAGGGTAGCTACGGACCGCGGTGACTTGAAGCGCACCCAGCGAAGGCGCCCACTCATGCGCCTTGGCGCCGTCGGCCGCGCGCTGGAAGACGACCTTGCCGTCCGCGAGGACGACATAAGGGAAGTCACCGTATTCGTCTTCGCCGAAGGCGACGGCGTTGGCGGGAACCGAAAGAGAACCGACCGCCGTGACGTTGGCGCCGGTGAAGAGCGGGAAGACCTGGAAGATCAGGAAGGCCAGCATCCCGAAGACCGCGAGCACGACGCCGACTCCGCCGAAGCGGATCAGGCGACCCATCCACCGATCGGCGGCCAGGGTCATGGGACTTACCGTAAAACGCGACTCGGGTGCGGGCACGGGAGCGGGCTTTTTGTCGGAAGTTTCCATCGGGTTACGGTCTGTCGTCTTTGGCTCTAAGAATGGGCAAGGCGGGGAGACCCCGCCTTGGGAGGACCCGAGACCGTACCGTCGCGCTTTTCAGACCGACCCCGAAGGGCGTGGTGGCGACGGTACGATTTCGAGACCAA
>RFRI01000223.1 GCA_009924535.1 Verrucomicrobiota bacterium | reverse complement strand
GGCGAGCGCGAGCGCGGCGGCGGGATTTTTCTGCGCGTCCGGCACGCGGGTGAGCGCATCCATCGCGCGGGCGCCTTCGAGGAGGCCGCGGATGTCGATGCCCTGCAGCGCCGCGGGCAGGAGTCCGACCGGGCCGATCTCGCTCGTGCGTCCGCCGACCCAATCCCACATCGGGAAACGGGCGAGCCACTTCTCGGCGACGGCGACCTTGTCGAGCTGGCTGCCTTCGCCAGTGACGGCGACGGCGTGGGCGGCGAAGGAGAGTCCGGCCTGCTTCCAGCGCAGCGCGGCTTCGAGCTGGCCGTTGCGCGGTTCGGGCGTGCTGCCGGACTTCGAGGTCACGATCGCGAGCGTGGTGCCAAGGCGCGCACCCAGCGTGTCGAAGACGCGGTCGATGCCGTCAGGGTCGGTGTTGTCGATGAAATGGACGCGGAGCTTGTCGGTCTTGCCGCCGAGCGCGTCGGCGACGAACTGCGGTCCGAGGGCCGAACCGCCGATGCCGATGCAGAGAAGGTCGGTGAACTTGCCGGCGGAGCCTTTGACCTGGCCGGCGTGCACCTGCGCGGCGAAGCCGGCGATGGCGTCGACGGCGGCCTTCACCTCGGCGGCGATCTTCGCGTCGGGCGCGAGCTCAGGCGCGCGGAGCCAATAGTGTCCGACCATCCGCTTCTCGTCGGGGTTGGCGACGGCGCCTTTCTCGAGCGCGGCCATGTCGGCGAAAGCCTGGGCGAGGGCCGGAGCCATCTTCTCCGCGAAGCCCGCGGGCGCGGGCGCTCGGCTGAAGTCGAGCGCGATGCCGAGTTCGGGGAAGTTCTGGAGCTGCTTGCGGAAGAGATCGAAGGAGTGGGCCACGGTAGGACAGTTTTCCCCGCCGCGAGCTGACTTGGCAACAAAAAGGGCGGTCCGCCGAAGCGTCCGCCCTTTCGTTTTATATCGGTAAAAGACCTCAGTCGCCGTCGGTGATGGCGCCTTCGGAGGCCGAGGACACGAGCTTGGCGTATTTGGCGAGGGTGCCGCGCTTCTCCTTGCAAGGGGAGGCCTTCCAGGACTTCAGGCGGTTCGCGATCTCTTCGGCCGGGACGACCAGGTTGATCTCGTTCTTCTGCGAATCGATGGTGATGGTGTCGCCGTTCTGCACGACCGCGAGCACGCCGCCGACCGCGGCCTCAGGGGTGATGTGGCCGACCACGAAGCCGTGGGAGCCGCCGGAGAAACGTCCGTCGGTGATGAGGGCGACGGTCTTGCCGAGGCCCTTGCCCATGACGGCGCTGGTGGGTCCGAGCATCTCGCGCATGCCGGGGCCGCCCTTGGGACCTTCGTTGCGGATGACGATCACGTGGCCGTCCTTGACCTCGCCGTCGAGGATGCCGCGGAGCGAGGCTTCTTCGGATTCGTAGACGATGGCCTTGCCGGTGAAGGCGTTGCCTTCCTTGCCGGAGATCTTGGCGACGGAGCCTTCCGGCGCGAGGTTCCCGCGGAGGATGCGCAGGTGGCTGTCCGCCTTGATCGGATTGGAGAAGGGACGGACGACGTCCTGGTCGGCGGCGTAACTACCGACGTTCGCGAGATTCTCGGCGACGGTCTTGCCGGTGACGGTCATGCAGTGGCCGTGCAGGAGGCCCTTATCGAGGAGCATCTTGAGCAGCGGCTGCAGGCCGCCGATGCGGACGAAGTGCGCCATGTTGTACTTGCCGCTCGGCTTGAGGTCGGCGAGCACCGGCACGCGGCGGCCGACGCGCTCGAAGTCCTCGAGGGTGAGCTTGATGCCCGCGGAGTGGGCCATCGCGATGAGGTGGAGCACGGCGTTCGTCGAACCGCCCAAGGCGATGACGACGGTGATGGCGTTCTCGAAAGCGTCCTTGGAGAGGATGTCCGAAGGGCGGATGTTCTTCTTGATCAGTTCGAGCACGGCCTTGCCGGCGCGCTCACAGTCCTCGAGCTTGGCTTTGGAATTGGCGAGCTGCGCGGAACTGTCCGGCAGGCTGAGGCCGAGGGCTTCGATGGCGGAGGCCATGGTGTTGGCGGTGTACATGCCGCCGCAGGAGCCTTCGCCGGGGATCGAGCAGACCTCGATCTCCTTGAGTTCGCTCTCGCCGATCTGTTTGCCGGCGTGCTTGCCGACGGCTTCGAACACGGTGACGATGTCGGCCGACTGGCCGCGGTGCAGTCCGGGGACGATGGTGCCGCCATACACGAAGACGGAGGGGCGGTTGAGGCGCGCCATGGCGATGGCGCAACCGGGCATGTTCTTGTCGCAGCCGCCGATGGTGACGAGGCCGTCGAAGCCTTCGGCGCCGGTCACGGCTTCGATGGAGTCCGCGATGATCTCACGCGAGACCAGCGAGTAGCGCATGCCAGGGGTGCCCATCGAGATGCCGTCCGAGACGGTGATGGTGCAGAAGATCACGGACTTGCCGCCGGCCGCGTCGGCTCCCTTGACCGCTTCGTCCGCCAGGCGGTTGATGTGCATGTTGCACGGGGTCACCATCGACCAGGTCGAGGCGATGCCCACGACGGGCTTGCCGAAGTCGGCGTCGGTGAAGCCCACGGCCCGGAGCATGGCTCGGCTGGGGGCGCGGTCGGGGCCGTCTACGACGATGGCGGAGTGTTGGCGGCAGTGGTTGGCGTCAGTCATGATGGGTGTGAAAAGTCTGCGGTTGTCAGTCGGTGGGCGCCCCCTAATAAGAGGGCAGGGAGCGGACACTGAACCGCCCCGTCGCTCCCGACAATCCGATTTAAGACTCCCCGTCCCGTGGAATTCAACCTCAAGAAAATCATCAAGGCCCTCCTGTTCTCGACCTCCGAGGCGGTGTCCATCAAGGACATCCAGAAGGTCGTGCAGCGTTACCACGCCCAGGCGGCCGCCGAGCGCCAGCCCGACCTGCTCGAGGCCGCCGGCGAACCCACGCTCGCTCCCGCCACGCCTCCGGTCCAGGAAGTGATCCAGGATATCATCGACCAAGTCCCGACTCTTCTTACGGCGACCCAGATCCGCGAAGCGGTCGACGCTCTCGAGGCCGAGATGCGCGACGCCAACGACGCGTGCCGCATCCTGCAGGGACCCGAAGGCTTCCGTCTGGTGATCTCCCCGGCCTACGCCGACTGGGTCCGCCTCCTTCGCGGCGAACCGCGTCCGCAGCGCCTCAGTCCCGCCTCCCTCGAGACGCTTTCGATCGTCGCCTACCGTCAGCCGGTCACCCGCGGCGACATGGAGGATATACGCGGTGTGACCATCAACTCGGTCCTGCTCAAGCAGTTGGAGGATAGGGGCTGGGTGGAGGTGATCGGGCACCGCGAGACGGTGGGCCGGCCGGCCTTGTACGCCACCACCCGTCAGTTTCTCGATGATCTGGGCCTGCAGTCACTCGACCAACTGCCCACCCTGGACGAAGGCAGGCTGGAGACGGCCGCGCTCGATCAGATTGAATTTGGCTTGTCCGAGGGCCCCGTGCCCGCAGCCCTTGGCCGCGCTGAGGGTCTTGCTGAACTTGAAGGCGGCA
>RFRI01000222.1 GCA_009924535.1 Verrucomicrobiota bacterium | reverse complement strand
TGGTGCTCTTCCCGATCCCGCGCCGGCCGCTGCTGTCGCTCGCCCAGCTCGGCTCCGCCGGTTTCGCCCAGGTCAACACCGACGCGGACTTCACCGTCGGCTCGTCGTTCGCCAATCCCGGCATCAACGACCTGACCAAGATCACCGACTGGCCCGGCCCGAAGGATGATGATAATCGGGATGACATCCCCACCCCGGAAGTCGGCTACGTCGCCAAGACCGAAGGCACACGCATCATCCGCAACTACGCCAACGTGCGCACCGACCATGCGTTCGCCGCCAACCTCGCGCTGTGGGATTCCTATTACTTCAGCGGGTTGAACCTGCAGGCGAACTCCTACTCGCTGCCGGGCGACAAGCGCACCTTCCCGAACGGACCTGACCTGCCGACGGATAGCAACCTCGCGGCCGACCAGAAGGACGGCCTCAAGAAGGCCTCCGGCAACCTCTCGTCCTTCGATCCGACCTCCTTCGCGGACATCAAGACCGCGCTCGAAGCCGGCTATAACCCGCTCGCGAACAAGCGCATGTCGTTCCTGCCGGACGGCCGTCCGGCCGTCGCCGACGGCAGCTTCCCCGCGCCGACCGAGTTCCCGCACCCCACGTACCTCTCGCGGAATGCGCTCTACGAAGGCGGCTTCAACGTGAACTCGACGTCCAAGCAGGCCTGGAAGGCCGTGCTCGCCGGCATGAAGGGCCAGACCCTGCCGGATGGTTCCTCGACCACCGGCACCGTGCTCACCAAGTTCGCGCGCTCGTTCAAGCCCTCGGCCGGCTCCGTCGGCCCGTGGAACACATACCGTGAACTCACCGACGCCGAGATCGACGACCTCGCCGCCCAGGTCGTGAAGGAAATCCGCGACCGCGGACCGTTCATGTCGCTCGGCGACTTCATCAACCGCCGTCTCCTCGCCGCCGACCACGGCCTCAAGGGCGCGCTGCAGGCCGCCATCGACGCCTCGAAGATCAACGACAAGGCGATCGAAGACGCCGCCGCCGGCGGCCCGAACGCCCTCTCCGGAGGCGTCTTCGCGCACCCGCCGGCCTCGGACTGGAACGACTACAACAAGCGTAACGACACGACGAACTACAAGGACACCGACGGCGTCTGGTCGTTCATCAAGAACGGTCCGGCCTACGCCCGCAGCAGCCCCCGCTTCCCGCGCCTCGCCTCCATGAGCCGCAACGGGAAATATGTGCTGCAACGCCCGGGCGCACTGCCCAACGTGACAAACGCGACCGCCGGCCTCGGCGCCCCGCAGGTCGTCACGCAGATGGACGTGCTGAACTCCGTCGGCCCGAACCTGACGCCTCGCTCCGATACGTTCACCGTGCGTGCCTACGGCGAAGCCCTCGATAACGCGGACAACACCATCGGTCGCGCCTGGGTCGAAGTCGTCGTCCAGCGTACGCCCTACTTCATGGCGCCGTCGGCCAAGGGCCCGGCCTATGACGAAGCCACGCGCCGCAAGCTCTCGTACCGCGTGAACAACACCGGCACCCTCGAATACGACACCATCCCCGTCGTCGACCCTTACGAAAGCGTGAACGCCAACGGATCCTTGGGCGGCCTGCCCAGCGGATACTCGCAGACGGACAAGGAAAGCTGGATGATCAACCGGCACCTCGGACGTCGCTTCAAGACCACCTCGATCCGCTGGCTCAACGCGAACGAAATCTGATTCTGATGAAACCTAGGTTTTTCCTGGCCGGGATGCTTTTCCTCGCCACCTCCCTCAGCCTTGCCGCGCTCGACAAAGAGACGGCCAAGAAAGAAGACCCGCAGCCCAAGCCGGCCGCGGAAAAGGAGTCCAAACGCCCTCGCCGGGCCGCGCCGGGAGAGATCACCTGCTCGCTGCATCTGACCTGGTGGGACGAACCGCCGATGGCGGAAGGCGAACGCCTTGAGCTCGCGATCCAAGTCGACAAGACCACGACGCCGTTCATGGCCGGCCAGATGCAGATCGGTCCGGCGGTCGAGTACATCGGTCCGGGCGCCGTCACCATCGTCCGCAAGCTCAAGACCCAGGTCGAGGATGTCGACAAGAAGGGCAAACCGATCACCCGCACCGTCGAGAACTGGGTGCCTTTCGCCAGCTGCGTGGTGCCGGCCGGCCAGCCGGACATCCTCGTGCTGCTGATGCTCGTGCCGGGCAAGCCGCAGGCGATCGCCCGGGCGTTCGACATCAACCAGGAGACCTTTCCGTTCGGCTCCTTCCACATCCTGAACTTCAGCAAGGCGCGTGTCGGTTGCAGCCTTGCCGGCAAGGTCTTCTTTGCCGAGCCCGGCCAGCGCGCCAAGAGCCCGATGGTGATGAGCCAGCGCCAGGTCGTGAACTTCCGCCTCGCGGTGTTCGAGACGGGCGGCGCGCAGCGTCGTCTCTACTCCACGCCGATCATCTTGGATGAGCGCACGCGCCGCCTGTATTTCGTGACCGAGGTTCCAGGCGCAGATATCGAGCAGCGCTACGAGACGCGCACCCTGGTCGACTACCGTCAGGTCCAGCCGACGGCGACCGAGGATCCGGCGACGGAAAAACCCGAGCCGAAAGCCACCAAGGCTCCGACCAAGGCCGCCCCCAAGGCCGAGAAGTGATCGTCAGAGGCCGGCGGCGGCCTCGCGATCGGCCAGCCAAGTCACCTTCGACGCGTGCACTCGCAGCACCTGTCCCGGGTGAAGCTGCGGCTCGTAGTCGCCGCACGTGATCTCGCGGAGGGCGACGGCCTTGCTGGCGCCGCCCACGAGGACCACGATGGCACCGCACTGGGCGAGGCCGGCCTCAGTGATGGTCAGACGCCAGCCGCGGCCGGGCCATTCGGTGGCGACGAAGCGAGCGCCGGCCTGCTGACCGATCAACGGGCACTTCGGCCAAAGGGAGGCGATATGGCTGTCGTCCCCGAGACCGAGGACGCAAAGGTCGAAGGCCTTGGCAGGGGAACGCTGGGCCCAGGCGGCTTCGTAGGCGGCCGCGGCTTCGGCCGGGGCGAGCTCGACCGGCCAAGGGAAGCGACGGGCGGCGGGGACGCCGAGGGCGTCGAGCATGCCGCGCACGGCATGACCGAAGTTGGAGTCATCGGAGCCCAGCGGCACGCAACGTTCGTCGCTCACATGCCAGTCGATGCGCGCGAGGGTCTCGGCCGTGAAGGCGCCGGTGCGGACCACCCAGGCATAGAAAGCCTTGGGCGTGGAACCCCCGCTGAGGCCGACGGAGGCCGGACCGCGGGCGGCCAGGTCGTTGATCCGGCGGGCGAGCTCGGCGAAGGATTCTTCCCGGGTCAGCACGCGGACCTTGCCGGCGGAGGTGGCGATGTCGGACATGGGAAAGAAGATAAAGGGCCGGAGGATGGAGTATCGAGTATAGAGTATGGAAGGAAGCAGGGGGTGGCGGCGGGCATCGAGGTAGGGACGCGACTGCGTCGCGTCCGTGGGCGGACGGACGTCAGGATGGCCCGTGAGCATGCCCGGCGAATCGCAACCGGCGGCGGCGAACGGCGGTCATGGCCATGACCG
>RFRI01000221.1 GCA_009924535.1 Verrucomicrobiota bacterium | reverse complement strand
AAAAGGCGGCCCGGAAAGTCGTCGCGAGGACGATTACTTCATCGTGATCATATTGCGGGCGCGCTTCACGGCCTTGGCAATATGACGCTGCTGGCGGGCGGTGAGGCCGGTCAGTTTGCGGGGCAGGATCTTGCCCGTCTCGGTGACGTAGCGCGTCAGGGCCTCGGGTTCGGTGAAATCGAAGTCGAGGGGGTTGCGGGAGCGCTTGAGCTTACCTTCGGTGGTCATGGGAGGATTGGAAGTAAGGGGCTGGCCTGATGGGGCAAGAAAGAAAGAAGGTGAAGCCGGCATTCAGGGCATATTTTATGGAAAAACGGCCCTTTGTCCTCATTTAGCCAATAAAAAGGGCCGCCCTCCCAGGCGGCCCATGCGATGAAGCTTTTCGCGAGGATTAGAAGCGACGGTTGACCGCGACGCCCAGGACGTAGTTCCGGTTGAACTGGCGGTTGTCACGGACCTCGGCGGTCAGGTGCAAGGTGCAGGCGCTCGGCATACGGAGACCAAAGTCGATGCCACCCACGGCGGTGTCACGGCTCTGCGAGGCCGAAGCCGAGAAGCCCGAACCCGCGCCACCCGCGAAGTTGGCGCCGACATCGGCGGCGTCAGCGAACTCATGCTCCCAGCCGGCCTTGACCGTGACGACCGCGGCGGTAGTCAACTCACAGGTGAGTTGGAGACCGGCAGTGGTCACCACGCTTTCGGAAGAGCCCCCGGCGATGTTGAGCGGCAGGACGCCACCGACTTCGTCGAAGGAAGCGGTCTTAGCACGGCCGTAAGCCACGCCGACGGCAGGACCAAAGCTGAGTTTCTCAGACTTGTAGAAATCGGTGGAGGCGGAAAGCTCAGCGGCAACCGTGTTCATCTTCTGATCCGTAGCCTTAGAGCCGTTGCGGGACATGTCGTAGGTGAAGTCGCCGAAGGAGATGGCTGCGCGCAGGGCAACCATGCGACCAGCCAACGTCTTGGTGCCGTCGGCAAGCAGGCCGAAAGTGTTGCCGTGGACCTTGGAGCTGGCGGCAGAGCCTTTGGTCTGTCCATCCGTGTAACCGAAGAACGCGCCGACCTGCCAGGTCGGAGCGAGCTGGTAGCGGACGCTGGCGAGGGAAGAATAGGCCTGCAGGCGGTAGTTAGAGACCGCGTCGCTACCGCCGAGATAATCATGCTGCGAGCGGGAGTAGCCGGCGCCGACGATCCAATTGCCTTCCTTCCAGAGCGAGACGTTGTCGAGGGCCTGGCCGAGCACGTCGCGACCGACCGTCAAGCCGAAGTCGGAAATAGCCAGGTAGGCTTCGGGCGACATGAGCGCGAGGTCGCGATTGAGGTTATCCGAGGTCAGGACGATGACCGCGGCCTTACCGCCGAGGGTGGCGCTGTTGATGAAGCCGGCCGGGTTGGCATTGGTCGAGCTGGTCGAGGCGGTGACACTCTGGTTCCAGATGGAGGTCAGGATGGAAGACTGCCAAGGAGCGGTGGCGTAAGCGGCGAAGGTCTGGCTGCCGAGCAGGCCGGTGCCGTAGAGATTACCGAGGGTGTGAGCGGTGCCCTGATTATCATAGAGCATCCAGGTATTGTAGTCCGGATTGCTGATGTCCGCGAAAGTGCCGGTGATGCCAGCGCTCGTGCGGAGGATCGAGAAGACGTCGCGACGCTGGGCCGTGAAGGTGGTCACGCCGTCGGCCTTGACCCAGCTCTTCACCTGCAGGAGCACGCCTCCCGCGGTACCGTCGAGGGTCAGGCTGCCGTTCTGGACGTAGTACTGGTCGTGGAAACCGTTACCATTACCGGCGGTCGTGCCACCGAGTTCGGCCTGGAAGGTCGAACCTCCGGCGAGCGTGGCGTTGCCCGAGACCTGCGTCAGGATACCAGGAGAGTTACCCGGGGCGAGAATGGCGCCGGAGCGGATGAGGACGGTGCCAGCGATGGTGCCGGAGCCGCCGAGGTTGGAGCCGGAGTAGGCGGTGACGTTGCCGACGATCGCGCCGTTGTCCTTCGTCACGCCTGCGCGGAGATTGACGCCGTTGGCAGCGGTGACGGTGGAACCCGCGTTGAGGCGCATGGTGCCGGTGCCGGTCTTCTCAAAGATAGAGGCGGCCGTATTGGCGGAGTTAGCGATGACGCCGACCGAGCCGGAAGCCGTCAGGAGCTCGAGGGTGACGGAAGGCGCGGTGACGTTGATGGCGCCGGCGAAGGTCTGGGTGCCGCCATTGCCTTCGGTGCGGAGCTTGGAGCTGGCCGTGATGGTCAGCGCGCCGGAAAGAACGGAAGAGCCGACCGTGGCCCGGGAGCCGAGCTCGATCGCGCCGACGGAATTCTCGCCGACGCCGGAAACCGTGAAGTTCTGGGCGTAGGTCTTGGTGGAGCCGGTGCCCGCATTCGGCAAGATGACCGTGCCGGTCGAGACCGCGTTGCCGTTGGTACCGAGCGAATTGGTGTTACCGAGGGTCAGCGAACCGCCGATGATGCTGGAGCCGGCGGAGGTGTTGGCGCCGCTGATCGTATTGTTACCGCCCGTGTTCTCCAGGATGCCCGCGCCGGAGATGGCCCCAGTCAGGTTCACGCCGTTACCGGTCAGCGTCGTGAGCGTGCCGTCGAAGGTGAGACTGGAGGCGCCTTCGAAGGTGAACTTCGTGCCGTTGATGACGACGGTGCCCGAACCGCTCATGCTCGCGCTGGTCGAATCAAGCGAGCCGGTGTGCGTCGCGTTGACCACGATGTTCGGGAGCACCAAAGGGGCGGTCGGCTCGATTGTTCCGCTCTCGAAGGTCGCCGTGGAACCGAGGACAAGCGGGCTGGTCTGGTTCACATGTACCGTGATGGTGGTGGGGCCCGAGCCAGGAGCGGTGGGGGCGCCAAGACCGCCGCCTCCGCCGAGCTGGATAATCACGCCATTGATGATGGAAGCATCGAAAGGCTGCCAGACCGCCGAGAATGAACTCGTCGGGTCGTACTGCAGGAGGTAATATCCAGTAGTGATGCCGCTGATAGTGACACCCTGCCAAAGGGTGGCCGAACCACCGTTTCCGGGAGTCGAACCCATGCTGCCGGTCCCAGCGGAGTAGAAATTGGTGGTGCCATCGTTAAGCCCAGAAGGCTTGGAGAGAGTAAGGAGATTGAAGGTGGCGTAAGACGCAGAGCCGGTCGAGACACCTGACTGAGTCACAGGCGTGTACATGAGACGTCCTTCAACGCCGTTGTTGCTCGCTCCATGGTAAGAGCCAGACCAGACAGTGTAGCTACCGGAGCCGAGGTCCGCGTAGCCCCAGGTGACGGTATGGGCCGAGGCGACGGAGACGGAAGCCGCGGCGGCGGCGATGAGGAACGCGTGTTTCATTTTTGATTGATAAGTTCTTTATGAGGCTAACTTCTGGTATTAAACTTATCACATATCCATCTTAAACTGACCAATTTCTTTGACAGTAACCCGCGAACGCAGGGGCCTTATGAGCGTTTGCGTCGTTTAAAAAGCGCGCCTCCCTCGCCCTGAATCGGACCTGACCCTGCTCAAGCCCTTTTGACCGCGATCA